>WJIJ01000184.1 GCA_014730345.1 Candidatus Zixiibacteriota bacterium
CGGGCTTTCTTGGCCGCTGGATGGATTGGCGCGATGCCCACGCCGCCGCCGATTACCATGTATTTTCCTCGTTTATCGACATGGCTCGGGTTTCCAAGAGGACCGACACAATCCATGATTTCTTCACCCGGCTTAACGGTGGCGAGTGTAGCCGTAGTTTTTCCCAGGATCTGATAGATTATGGTCAAACGACCGGTTTCAGGGTCCATATCTCCGATTGACATCGGAATCCTCTCGCCATCTTCAGTTACCCTCAAAACAACAAACTGACCCGGCTGTGCCTTTTTGACCAGCTTGGGTGTATCAAGGACAATCTTGTAGTTATTTTCATCAAGATGGTGGTGCTCTAAGACTTTGACCATAGATACTCCGTCTATTCTATAATGGTTTTATCAATATTATTTATTTTCCAAACTTATCGAATCCGCGAAATACTCACGGTAATACTCGACTACTTCCCGCGTGTCGAACAAATCGATTGCCTCTTCTGCCTTCAATCTTTCGAATCCGGCTTTATAATTTCCGTCAACTCCGGTTAAACTGTCGATTACACCAGCACAGACCGAGTCCCGGCCGTCCTCGAACAACCTGTAAGCGTCGGGTCCAATCGTTTCTTTAAAATTGTTAAAGCGTTCCTCTATCCTGCGAGGATCACCGCCGCAGGATAAAATGTTAAATATAACAATTATTGATAAAATTAAAAGTAAAAAATGTTTCCCGTTACTTCTAAACACCTGATATTATGCCTGTTTTGCGCCACTATTGATCAATTCGTAAGTGTCTGTGGCAATTACGAGTTCCTCGTTAGTGGGTATTACCATCGATTTTATGGTAGCGTCGCCTGCTGAAATGTCCGCTTCGACTCTAATAGACGCATTGTTCTTGTTATCGTCAATTTTAAGACCCATAAATTCAAGGTTTTCCGTCGACTTTTTCCGTATCAGCGGCGCGTTCTCCCCGATACCTCCAGTGAACACCAGGGCATCGCACCCGGACATCACGCCGGTGTATCCCGCGATATATTTCATCAAACGGTAACAATACACTTCAATCGCCAAAGCCGCTTTCTTGCCGCCGCTATCCGCGTCCTCCATCAAATCCTTCATATCCGAGGACAAACCGGAGATTCCCAGGAGACCGGAATGTTTATTCAAAAGAGTGTTCGCTTCATGCAACGACAACTCCTCGCGGGCCATCACATGTAGAATAATCGCCGGGTCAACATCGCCGCAACGAGTGCCCATGAGCAATCCTTCGAGAGGAGTGAAACCCATGGAGGTATCCACGGAAACGCCTTTATCGATAGCGGCTATAGACGCTCCATTGCCCAGGTGCGCGGTTATAATCTTCAGCTCTTCCCGGGGTTTACCAAGCATATCGGCCGCCCGTAAAGAAACATAATAATGCGATGTCCCATGAAAACCGTACCGGCGGATACTGTATCGCTTATAAAGTTTGTAGGGGAGACCGTACATATAGGCTTTCGGGGGCATCTTAAGGTGCATTGCCGTATCGAAAACCGCCACCTGGGGTACTCCCTCCAGTATTTTCTGGCACGCGTTAATACCCCGTAAATTATGCGGATTATGAAGAGGAGCAAGGTCGATACATTTCCGGAGCTGAACCATCTTTTCTTCGTCGATAAGTATCGAATTTTCGAAGTACTCGCCGCCATGTACAAAACGGTGACCCACCGCGCCGATTTCCGTTTTATCCTTTATTACGCCATGATTTTCGGACAACAAGATGGCAATAACATATTCAATCGCCATAATATGGTCGAGAATCTCCCCGGATACTTTGACCTCGGGACGGTCGTACGGTTTGTGAGTCAATACCGCGCCGGACATTCCAATACGGGCTACGTTCCCCTTGGCCAATGCCGTCCTGTCCTCCATGTTAATCAACTGATATTTAATTGAGGATGACCCCGCGTTTATAACCAATATTTTCATCGTTCAGCCTCTATATCTCTATAATGTTTTCAACTCATCGATCCGCTCTTCACGGATACGGTTTCCTTCTTCATCATACTTAAAAAATCCTCGCCCGGTTTTTACCCCGAGATGGCCCGCGCGGACCATCTTGCGCAGCAGGGGACAGGGATTATATTTATGTTCCGAAAGTTCCTTCAAGAGATTCTCCATCCAGCTCATAACCTCATCCAATCCCATCCTGTCGGCGAGCGAAAGCGGCCCGATATTCAATCCAAAACCGAGTTTAATGGCGGTATCGATATCTTCAGCCTCCGCTATACCCTCCATCAGTACATGCATCGCTTCGTTGAGCATCGGTACTATAATACGCGTAGTAACATAACCCGGATACTCGGATACCGATATTACCGTCTTGCCCAGCTCCGACGCGAATTGTTTGATTGTGGTGAATGTCTCATCGGAGGTTTTAAGCCCGCGCACAACCTCGGCGAGGGGAATCTTCTCCACGGGATTGAGGAAATGCATACCGATAACTTTGTCCGGACGGTTCGACGCCGCGGCAATTTCGGTAATCGACAGGGTGGAAGTGTTAGTTACCAGGACCGTGTTCGGTTTACAGATTTCATCAAGCCGCCTAAAAAGCGCCTTTTTGGCTTCGATATCTTCCTGTATGGATTCGATAACCATGCGCACCTTGGCCGCTTCCTTTACATCCCATTTGGGCGTGATCCTGCTCAAGATAGCCTTCTTTTCCGAAGAGGTCAAACCCCATTTCTCGATTTCACGGTCCATGTGCTCGCCAATACCTTCCATTGCCCTTTTGGCAAGCTCCTCGTTCTGCTCCACAAGGGTTACCTCGGTGCCGGTGGCGGCAACTACACGGGAGATGCCCTGTCCCATCACTCCACCGCCTATTACCACTATTCTTTGAAAAGCCATTATATTTCTCCTTAAGATATTTTCAGCGTATCAACAAACCTGCGATAATAATATATTTCAATTTGATAATCAACCCCAATTATTAAAATATTAGCCCTTCAATAGATCTCTAAGCCAACGCCACAATTGCGTTTACTATAAGGTAGATTATCGCCGCCGCTATATAATAAACAGTCGGCCGGTCCCTGCGGAATATTATCACAATAGCCCCTACCATCGTCAAAAGGGGAGTCAGCAAAATCAAGGCAACCGGGTAAAAACCCTGAGTCAATGAGTCGAATTTCACCGGTTTATCCGGGGCGCTGGTGTAATAGTTAGGATTTTCGAGTATAGAATCAAAATTTATCAGTATGGTTGCCGCTATCGACAGCAATATCAGTGCTATCAGGATAATGTATATATTCGCCAGTCTTCTCTGTAATTTGCCGTTTTCCATATCTTAATATTTCAAGAATATCCTTATCGCCGTGTAAATAATCACCGCGCTGAATGCCAATTTGATATAATCTGTTTTGATCCTTTTAGCTATCAACGCCCCGCTTCTCGCCCCGATAAACACCGATGCCGCCACTATCAGCGCCGTTACCGGCTTGACCAAACCATTATTCAGGTAATGTATCGCTCCTGCCGATGCTGTTATACCTATCATTAAACCTGATGAAGCAACCGCCATCCGTATTGGAGCTTTTAAAAGCAGGTTCAGTATAGGAACCTTAACGATACCGCCGCCGACTCCCAGAAGGGCGGAAACCAGCCCGGCAAACACGCTTGTTATATAGGCTGTTATTCTGTTCCCCGGAGTTGCATCATAAAAATTCCACCCACCCCGTTCATCCGCTCCTTTTCTGCCGGCTAATTTTGCCCGGATAACTTTCGCCGACATCTGATAAGCAGTGAGGATAAGTATCACCGCGAAAGAAATAGCCAATGCTTTCTGGGGAATATAAATTGCCGAAAAACCGCCGATGGATGCCCCAATCACCGTAAAAAGCTCCAATCTATACGCCGCCGGCAGTGAAACCTCCCCCCGCTTTAAATAAATTGATGACGCCCCCGCGGAAGTCAGAACAATTGCCGTCAAACTTGTACCCACGGCGGATTTAAATGGAAAGTCGAATATAATGGTTAACACCGGTACCATTACAATGCCGCCGCCGAGTCCCAGTATCGCCCCCACGAACCCCGCGAAAATCGTTGCTATTATTAGAATTACAAAATCCATCCATACCTCGGAAAACCATTAAATCCGGATTTTACCCATATTGGCATGATATTGCAATATAAATAAAGTGATTTGTCATTTTTTTGCCAAAAGGGGAACAGCACATCCGTTTCTCAGGTTATACCCGACAACAGCAGTAAACTTTAGATAATGTATGACAGGAGAATGACTATGGTAGATAAAATGAGAAAATTCGAATCTTTGTTGTTGATAAGCGGATTAACGATACTTTTTTTGGCTATTTATGTTATACCCGCCAACGCTGATGAAGAAGTTACCATCGTTGATTTTAGCTTTATGCCGGCTACGGTTACAATTCAGGAAGGCGAAAGCGTAACCTGGACCAATGTTGATCAGGCGCCGCACACAAGTACCTCCGATGATGGTATATGGGATTCAGGTTCGTTGTCTCACGGCGAATCGTTTACATACACCTTTGAAGAGCCCGGAACCTATACTTATACATGCACATTCCATCCGATGATGACCGGCACCGTGGAGGTAATGGAGGTTACAAGTGTTTCTGACGGAGAAGCTCAACTTCCCAAGGCTGTTGAACTTCATCAAAATTACCCGAATCCTTTTAATGCCCAGACCAATATTGAGTTTGATTTACCGGTTGAAGGAAATGTAATTCTCGAGATATACAATATAGTAGGACAGCAGGTTATGACTCCCGTCGATGAAAATTTACCCGCTGGTAGCCATACTGTTAATGTGGATGTAACCGACAGTCCCAGCGGCGTATATTTCTACAGGTTAAAATTTGACGACCAGACTATTACCCGTAAGATGAACCTCATTAAGTAATCAGCATACCTCCTTAGGCAAAAGGCGAGGGACATACCCTCGCCTTTTTTTTTGCCTTTCTCAATTGGAGGATATGAGACGCTATGGCATTAGCAATTCGAAACTCCAGTTTTATTCAATTGTAAAACGCACTCCGCCGTAGATTATCCGTCCATACACCGGCGCGTACATAAAAGCGGCGTCGTCGAGATGCTTTTCCTCCTGCACATAATCGGTGAGATTCTTCACGCCGATATACATCTTGGCCAAATCGAAAACCTTACGGGAAAAGTTAAGGTGTATAAGCATGTAGGGCTCAGTTTCTTTAATTTTGGTCGGTTCTTCATCATCACGAAAATAATCGATATACATTTTCCCCTGGTACTCGCCATCGATAACAAAAGACCAGTCGCCCGGAGAATAATTGATTTTGACTCCCCCAGCAGTTACCGGGTATCGTGATATCTTTTTGCTGTCCTCCTCATAGGGAGTGCCGACCCAGTCATCGCGAACATTGTCATACTCGCTGTTGTTTATCGAGAAATCACCTGCGATTGCCAGATCGCTTCGTAATGCCAATTGAACGCCGAATTCGGCTCCCATTACGTAGGCGTCATCGATATTTTCCCATTGATAAGTATACCCCAGTTGGGATGCTTCTTCGCCGGCATCGGCGAGGTTTATGGCGTCCTTCAGTATGGTGCGATACAGGTTTACGTTCAATCCCAACTCGGAGGTCATATAATCCGCGGTAAGGCTGTAACTTACTGATTTCTCCGGTTTCAATTCACCGCCTTTGAATACTCTCGGTGAACCACTGCAAAGGTGAAGATCTTCGGAGAATCCGTAGGGTACACGGAATCCGGTTCCAAAACTTCCCCTGATTGTTATCTCGTCGGTTAGTAGATATTTCACCGCGAACCGCGGGTTTACTGTGGTTTCGTCATATTCTGATATGATTTCGTCTACGGAGAAGTTGTCATTGCCGCCGCTGAATTTATCTTCCGAATCGTGGAAATCAGCTCTGATACCTCCGACTAACTCCAGCTTGTCAGTGACCCGGAACTCGTCCTGAATATATGCCCCGAAATCGATAGCCTGTTTTTCGGTATAGGATGTGTATGCTTCTCCATAATTAGGATCGGCATCATCAACAATTACGTACATTCCCGACTCATCCAGTTGATTGAATCCCAGTTGAGCGCCCAGCATTAACCGATGATTATTTCCTAATGGTTGATGATAGTTCAGTGTCGCCGTGTAAAGATCTTCGTATGCCAGGTAGGGCCGAAGGATGTCAAGGGGAGGATATTGGTCATCGTGAGTATCCTTGTAGTCACCTACGAAGGTATCGTTGGTGGCGTTGCGTTCATGCCGTGTGTAGGATATTTCGAGATTTATCTCGCTTCCCACGGTGAAACGCTTCGCCAATTTAGAGGCTATGCTGTAGCGGTCGGTGAGGATTCTCTCCACGCCTTCATTGAACGGATTCTCGTAATAGTCGTTTGTTATCGGCCCGCCCTGGCGTTTTTCGTTCATCAACCTGCCGCGAATCACTATCTCATCGAGAAAATCTATCTCACTAACATAGAGATTGAATCCGGCGTTGAAAGCGTTGGTTTTTACTCGGTCGGCGATACCGTCTTCTTCGTAAACTATATCGGAATTCATCCCATCGCGTGTTTCATCGATGGCGTCTTCACGGTCATACTGGGCGAAAAGAAATATCCCGACATTATCTTTCCGGGTGCTTGCGGTAATATCGTATTTATTCGAATTGTGCTCTCCAAATTCTATTCCGGCGGTTCCGCTGGTACCCTCCGGGCGTGAAGAAATAATATTTATGGCGCCGGCAATCGCTTTGCTTCCATACAGCGCCGAACCGGCTCCCTTGACCACCTCGACCCTGTTAATATTGGCGGTACCAATCTGCTGAAGACCATAGACCGAAGCCAGCCCCGAATAAATCGGCTGACCATCGAGAAGAACCTGGGTATGGTCTGCGCCCAGCCCCTGCATCCTCAATACGCTGAAATTGCAAAATTGGCATTGTTGCTCGACTCTTATACCAGGCACTCCGTCGAGAACCTCATATAGGTCCCTCGCTCCTCTTTCGGCAATATCCTGGCGGGTGATAACCTC
>WJIJ01000185.1 GCA_014730345.1 Candidatus Zixiibacteriota bacterium
ATATGCAGGAGCAAATCTCCTAATTCTTCCTTTAAGCCGGGGCTGTCTTCACGGTCAATGGCATCGAGAACCTCGTAGGCTTCTTCGATGAGGTAGGGTTTCAATGATTTATGATCCTGCTCCCGGTCCCATGGACATCCTTCCGGGGAGCGCAGTTTTGCCATAATCTTAATTAGCTTATCGAAACTATCCATAAAAAGGCCTTTGTTTTTACCGATTTCTATTATACCGGACAATCCAATATACATAATTGCCGTGGTAAAAACAATTGCGCTGATAAAACCGGGGAATTATATTATAAGTTTTAGAGATTTTATCATACGGAGGATAATAAAATGCTATCAACTTCAGATATCAAAAAAGGCCGCAAGATGGCTATAGACGGTCAACCGTTTATAGTTGTTGATTTTCAGCACAACAAGATGGGGCGCGGCGGGGCTAAAGTGTGGACCAAGCTGAAAAACATAAAAACCGGTCAGGTACTCGAAAAAACATTCAACTCCGGGGAAACATTTGAGGATCCTGATTTCGACGACCGCAAAATGCAATACCTCTACAGCGACAACGAGGGATTTCATTTCATGGACAGTGAGACCTTCGAGCAAGTTCAGCTTACCGAAGAGCAGATAGGGGATTACAAATGGTATCTTAAAGAGAGCACCGAGTACAAGATTATGTTTTTCGAGGGTCAGCCCATAAACGTGGACATGCCACCATCGGTTATTATGGAAGTAGTGGAGGCTGAACCCGGGGTTAAAGGAGATTCCGTTTCCAACCTCACCAAGAATGCCAAAGTGGAAACGGGCATGAATGTTAAGGTTCCTTTATTCATTAAAGAAGGCGACAAAATAAAAATAGATACACGGACGGGCGATTATCTCGAGCGGTCATAAGATGGCTTCAAAAGATCTATCTGTTTACGCGAAACAACTGGCGGCGGATAAAAAATCCGGGGCCCTGCAGATTTGCAGGGGTATCCTCGATTTGTACCTGGACGCGGCAAACAGGCTGAGTACCCAGCAGTTAAAGCAGTTTCACGAAGAAGCTTCCGCCGAGCTTGCCGAATCCCACATGCAGATGCCGTCGGTTCTTAATATACTGGACCAGATAGGATGGATAGTTGAAAATCCTGAAATAGAGCTTCCCGATGAATACCATAGCAAATTCCGCAACTTAAAAAGCGAATTTGAGTCTATCCGGGGGAAAGTTATCCAGAACGCGCTTCCCGAGCTGAAAAAATATACAAACTTCATCAGCCTGAGTAATTCATCAACGGTTGTTTCAGTATTCGATGAATTGCGCAACTCCTACTCCACGAGTCCCACTATCTATATCTGTGAATCCAATCCCGGAGCCGAATCATACGCGATGGCGGAGGCATTGAACGCCCTGAACCTCGAGGCCATGATAATTCCCGACATGGGTATCGCCAGTCTTATAGATGATTCATTCTGCGCGGTAACCGGATGCGATGCTATTGCCCGCGATGTATTTCGTAATAAACTGGGAAGCTATCATCTCGCCCTCGCGGCCAGGGAGATAGGGATAAAATATTACCTGCTGGGTGACAGCTACAAAATCGTCAGCCAGCTCGATAAAGAGAAATTGTCTTCCACGAGGACAAACATTACCCTCACCGAGAAAGGTATCAAAATCTACCAGAAGTATTTCGAGGATGTGCCCCTGTCTCTGGTGGATTTTGTTATCACCGACCGTGGAGTTTTCACAGCCGATAAAGTTGGAAGATTGCTTTAAAAGGCATTAAAATGGTTAAAAGGGAACCGGTGGACTTTTCCAAAGGCCAGTACAGGCGGATGCTTGACTGGCAGAGAAAGTCGATGTTTTCCGGGGAAACGGTTGAACGTTATGCCCGGTGGGTGGGATTAACACGTGGTATGATCGCCGTGGATATCGGTTGTGGACTTGGATTTCTCGGTTACACTTTCTGGGAATATTTCGGTCAGGGCGGGCATTATATCGGGGTTGACATAAGGCATAGTCTGCTCCGAGAGGCGGGTGATTCCTCGCGGGTATGGAAACAGAACGGGGAGGCGAGTTTCATTGCGGGCGACGTTTATAGACTGCCATTATCGGACAACTCGTCTGATATGGTGATGTGCCAGACTTTGATGATACATCTTGATAAGCCGGAGCTCGCCTTGGGGGAAATGCTGAGACTGCTCAAACCCGGAGGTATAATCTTCTGTATAGAACCCGATAATTTCAGGCCGACATTGGTGCCCGCTTTCACATCGCTGCCGGAACATGACGTTAAGACCCAGATGCTCCTTTACAGGGTGAACCTGCTGACAAACAAGGGCCGGATGGAATTGGGAAGAGGAGATAACGGCATAGCTCCCCGCATTCCCCATTTGCTCGCTAAGCTGGGCATGGGAAACATCGAGGTCCGGACCAGGGAGGAAGTTTCCTTTTTGGAACCGCCTTATGATTCAAAGGGCCAGCGGGAAAAGATAGAAAATATGAAAAAACACTGGCTTAATGATGATAACTTTCGTGACAGATTAAAACAGCACAGGGAAGAATTCCTCGCCGGCGGGGGAGACCCGGTGGAATTTGAGAAGGTTGTGAAAATAGGCGAAAAACAAAGAGAAATTCAGCTTGGCCAGATGGAACGGGGCGAATTCTACCTCTGCGGGGCATATCCGCTCTATTTGATTAAAGGCGTAAAACTACGATAATACATAAAACATCGTTTTAAGCGCGTTGCCCCGCCGGATAATCTTCGGGGTTGTTTTGTCAAATTCTTTTTAGCATTTGGTCAGCGAGGAAAAATATTGTATGGGGAGCCTGCGCGTATCTTAAGGCATTGGGGCTAACTGCCGATATAAAAAGTGATTAGATATATCCCATAGAGCCTTTAACAGCGAGGTGCATAATGTCCCCAAACTTAAGCGGTTTATTCTTAACCAGCGTTTTATTAGTATTCGCGCTCGTGTTATACTTCGTTAAAAAGCGTATCCCACATTCGGATGATTGGATAAAAATCTATATCGGGCTGGGGCTTACCTTCGCCGGCAGGTTTATCAACCTGCTGGATGGAACTCTCGGCGTAGATTTTCCGGCTTTCCTCAGCGGGTCCAACAGGATAGTCATTGAGGGAGCGATATGTTACCTGGGGGGTTCTATATTCCTTATGGCGGGATTTGCCGATCTTGCGCCGGGATTTTTCAAATTGCTGAAAGGCGAGAAGCATGATGTCCGCAACCGGTACCTTTACAATTCGGTAAATTCGATATTGTATCCGGGATGCAAGTTGAAAAGCTCCACCCGCGGTATGATGAACTACATCCGTAATAATTTCAAGTTGAAGGGGATGTATGTCCATCTAATATCCGCCACTGGCGGTACCTTGAAGCTTTACAACGGAATTGCTGATAATGTAGATGATAGCTGGCTCAAGCTGGATATACCGATAAAGGCGTCCATGCTTGGCAAAGCCCTCGTAGAAAGGCGCGTTTTCCGTTCCGAAGTGTTTGATACATCGACTTTCACCGGCAAAATTGACGGCAAAAGCGAAAAAGTTAAGTTTATCGGGATTCCTATTATAACCGGTATAAAACCATGGGGAGTTGTCGGTTTGCTGGTAGACCCGGACTATGACGAACGCGAGGGGATGGAGAGGTTTCTGAAATATTTCGCTGAACGTATTGGGATATGTCTTGACTATGAGAAGATAAGCCGTGAAAACGAGACAAAGAGCAAATACCTGAAACTGCACCTTTCAGCTACCGAGGTCCTTAATAAATGGCCGGATTTAAACGCCTCGCTTCCGAAAGTGGCCCAGGAGCTTAAGAAATATATCGATTTCGAGTTTTTACACCTCGCCCGCCTTGACGACTCAGGCGAGGGGCTCTGGAGATTCGTTTATTCAGAAGAGGGTAAAAGCCTGGTCGCCCGGGGCGTGGACTCCGCCACGCTGGAAGATAACCTTCTTGGTAAAGTTGTCAGGGGTAAAAAACCGGATATATTTAATTATGAAAAACCGGAAGAAGAGAACGGTAATGACACAGCCCTGCTTGAAGAAGGCGCGAGTTGTATCGGCGTTCCCCTTTTCAAGGATAAGCGGTTAACCGGCGCGCTGGTATTGAGCGCGAATTTCCAGAATGTCTATGACAGTTCGGACCTTAATATGCTCCGGTTCCTCGCGCCGGTGCTCGCGGAATATATCGATTATCTCAACCTGAAGGATAAATTCTATAAACGTGAAAGAAGATTAAGCAGGCTGGCGAAAGGATTCAGCACCATTTATGACCGCGAAGGACTGCGTAAAGCGCTGCGGGAAGCCGCGGAGACCATAACCAATGAACTTCCGATAACATCGTGCAGGATAATGCTTCTTGAGCATAACAACGAATACTTCCGCACCGTGGGACTATTCCAGCTTCGAAAACTCGCCTGGCAACCGGAATCGTTAAAAATGGTGGAGGCTTCATCGGTTCCCGCTCATTACAGGGCGACTCTCGAAAACAGGCCCATGATAGCCGATATGGGAAGCCCGAATCCGTCGATTAAGCCCCGTGAATCAAACTTGCTATTTTATGAGGGCTTGAAAACAGCTCTGCTGATTCCCATCTCCAACGGAGAAAACGTACTCGGCGTTATGTCACTTGGCGAGATGCGCAGTCAAAAACGGCATACAATCAGCGGTGATGAGTTGAATTTCGCCATGGCTATAGCATCCCGTATCGGATTGGCGCTGGAGACCTATTCTCTTCAGAGGAAGCTCGTTAAAATCAAGAGTGGAAAGGACGCTTCTCCGGAAGGTATGCGCACTATATCCAATCGCGATTGGAATAAATACCGCAACCGGTTGATGAACGCCCTTTCAGGGATTATGGGAAGCAGTGAACTGCTTTCGAGTTCGAACGCCGGGACCATGGACTCGCGGATGAGTAAATATTTCGGAATTATTCAAAGAAATGGTGAAAGGATTAAAACTTTAACCAGCGAGTTCGAAAATAGCGCGGTTAGTGATTCACCGGCAGTGTCCCGTGTGGACCGGGCCCGGCAGATTAAAGAGATATTAACCAGTTAGCGATTTAATGAATTTTAGACCAAGCAACAGCCGTTTCGTCCTCAAGTTGATCCTGCTCACTATTTGCGCCGGATTGCCTCCGTGGTTACTTTATCTAAACCTTTCAGCGAGGTTAAATGAACGCGCGAGGGATATTACGGCATCCTATTCCCGTCAATTCGTATCGGAAGTAACCGGGGAAATTAAACGTGATGCTGAAGAACTGCGGAATATCGCCGCCGGTTTTGCCACTTCGCGCTCTTTTAAGAATGCCCTCGAGGAGAAAAACACAGTATGGTTTTCGGTTAACTTGAACAGGAGGCCCGGAAACGCGAGCTATTATGATGGAATCGCCGTAACCGCCTATGGAGGCCAGCGGATATTCCACCGTGGATTGCTGCCGGGGGGGTTGCTTAAAAGGAAATCGGTCGCCAAGTCCAATTCCGAGTTGCCGGAAAACCTAAGGTATTCCGATGCCTTCCGGATTGAATATTCCGGTGAGATCCCTTTACTGGCAGTAGATGAAATTATTCCGGCGGAAATACAGAAAGAGATCGCGGGCATTATAACATTGACGCGTAAACTTGACGCGGATTATTTCCACGAATTCAACAGGCGTACCGGGCTGGCCGTAGAGTTGATACCTGAAGAGCGCATTCCCCAGATAAGCTGGTCAAATTATCAGCATGAAACAGTATCAGGAAAGAACCAACTCTGCAGGGAATTCTACTTCAGGATTAATGATAATTCCAAAACGGAATATATCATACTGCTGGTTGGGGACTCCGATAGAACGTCTGACCTGACCCTGCGGGTTTATGATACAGTGGATGCTTTTCAATCCGCGGCTATGGATAACCCAATATCCCCTGAAATAACCTTCTTGTTTATTATGTTGTATATTGTCGTGGGGACCTATCTTTTATACCGGTTTTTCGGTAAGACCAACTCGGAAGTGAGGGCGAAGCTCTTAAAGGTTAAAACCAGGCTGGGTTATAACAACTTCAGCGAATTACCGGGTATACCTGACAAGAATGAACTTAGCAAAACCATCGCAGAAATAGAGTCGATAGTTGATTCAAAACTCGATTACCAGGCCCGGCTATCGAAAAAAGAACAATTGTATATACAGACATTGCAGGGGTTGTTTTCCGCTGATAATCCCGAGCAGATAATTGCCGCGGCCCTGTCCTTCCTCAAATACCATCAATTCGGCAACTCAGGTATAATTTTCGCGGTTAACGCCGAAAATGATAAATTTAAAATAATCGCGGAATCAGGAATAGATAGACAGCCCCCGGCGGTATGCAAATACATCTATTCCGGAAGATGGATTGAACGGGTCCTTTCAACGGCGGATGAATACGGTTCGGTGGTTTGGGAGGAAGCGGGAAATGAAACTACCGAAGAATCCATTGGTTTTATCAGAATAGGCGTATCCGGAAATGTCAGCTATTTTCTGCTTAGCCCTCTTGACAGGCGCTTCGAGTCCAAACTGAACGGGGAGGATTTGGCTCGATTGGGAAAAGCTGTTTCGATCTCTCTAAAAAGATATATGCGTTCATCCTCTGTGAATTCCAGGTACAAGAGTTTATTGAACAAGGTCAGGTTGAGCAGTAAAATTATAAGAGGCGGTACTGCAGATGAGGTTTTAGTGAATTTTGTGATGGGGTGCCGCGATGTTTTCGGCCTCGGTAGCTGTTCTCTTTATATCCTTGACGGCCCGGGAGAGAAGCTTATTCGCAGGGCTTTCAATGGCGATTATTCCGTGGACAGGGGAAGGGAAATTATCGAATTGCAGGCCGATGACCCCATCGCAAAAGCAGTCCGCGATATGAAAAACGAACGTTTCACCAGCGGGGACGGAAAAACTGAAGTGGCGTATCTTTTAAGAAAAAACGGGAAACCGGTTGGTTTGTTGCATGCAATCTGCATGGATACTGAGAACCTTGATTCCCGGGAACGCAATTTGAAATACCTCGAGACTCTCGTTGGCGAGTTCGCAATCAGAATGCCATTCGAGGTTTTTCAGGATACAAAATACAAAAATGATCGTTTAAAAGATTTCAGTATCCTGGAGAAGTTTGATAATTCTTTCGCTCCCGAAATGCTGATAAAGGAAAACCATCAAGCGCTCCAGAAACTCCTGAGAAAAATCAATATTATAGAAACTGTATTTTTCACCATCGATAAGCATGGTTTAACAGGTGTCCCCGAGTTCATTATACCCGAAAATGCTTCTGTGCGGGGTCTTTTCAATTCCTTAAACCCATCTGATTTCTGGGAGGTTTTGAGTCGAAATAAAACCCTGAAGCTAAAAAGGAAAGTAATCGCCCGTTCGATTAGCGACCTGCCTCCGGAAGTTAAGTCTTGTCTTTTGGTTCCCATGGAAATCAGGGAGGATAGTATCGAGCTGGTCGCATTCGCGGTTGATTATGAGATATCCGAAGAAGATTTTAGAGAAAGGATTTTAAGCTTAATTGCCAGCAATCTTTATACTGTTAGCAAAAATGTGTGGCAGTTCCAGAAAACCCGCGCGGAACTGAGGCGCCTGAAAATGCTTCAGAGGTTCAATGCCGAGGTTAACCAGGCTCTCGATTTTTCGAAAACTTTGGAGATTACCGGCAAATTCCTGTCCGACAGAGTAGGCGGTTCCGGAATATACTGGGGCGATGCCGATTGGCAAAACGCCAGAATTTACATTACTGAAGCGGGGAGAGAGCTTGATAAATATGAAGTGGCGCTGGAGGGCAATGACTACGAGTTCCTTAAAGAATCATCTCACACAATATCGGTATTCGAGAAATTTATAGCTATCGATGATAAAAACAATCCTTTGGAGATATATTTTCTCGATAAAGGGATATCGTACCTGGCCGTTTTCCCTATACCAGGAAGCGAGCAGATTTCCAGGTTCCTGATTATCGCCAGGATTGAAAACAGGGGATTGAAACCCGCCGAATTCCAGCAGGTAGTGGATATAATACCAGTGTTGAATTCCAAGCTGAAAGAATTGGGTTTCCAGGATAATATCGCCGCCGATTCCGAACCGGATGAGCATTCAAAGGGGCACCATGTCCAGAGCAACCGGGTTAAAGCCCTTGGCGAGATGGCCGGCGGTGTAGTTCACGATTTCAATAATATTCTTACATCGATACTTGGGCGGGTTCAGCTGTTATTAATGCAATTGAGGGCAGGGGCTAAGCTACCCGCGACCGAAGTAATATCGAACCTCGAACTTGTGGAAAAGATGACTATCGACGGCAGTTATATCGTCAGGCGGATAAACGAATTCACCCGTGATAACACTGAATCGGAATTCGAGATAGTCCCCATAGACCAGATTATCAAAGACGCGCTGGCGATTACCAGGGCCAAATGGAGAGATATTCCCACAAAGCTCGGTATAATAATAGAACTTGAGATGGAACTCGAGGAAAACAGTTACGCGCTTTGCCGTTCCCCTGAAATGCGCGAAGTCCTTACCAACCTGGTTATCAATGCTGTTGACGCGATGCCCGAGGGAGGAACGCTCAGGATAACGAATAGTTCGGATGAGGTTAGTAACTATATCGAGATCTCTGATACCGGCGTGGGTATGGACCAGCAGACCCTCGATAAAATATTCGATCCATTCTTCACCACCAAGGGCAAAAAGGGTACAGGACTGGGTTTAAGCGTCACTCATGGCATAATCGAGAAGCATGATGGTTCCATAAAAGTTCAAAGCGAGAAAGGCGTTGGTACTACATTTATACTGCAATTACCTAAAATAGAGGAACCTTTTACCGAAAAAAGTAACAACATACTCGAGGTTTCGAACTTCGCCCCGGCGAGTATTCTGGTCATTGATGACGAGGATTATATCCGTGATGTTTTATCGGAGTTGCTCGAAACCAGGGGGCATGATGTGGTTACGGCCTCAGACGGGAATGAAGGTTTGGAGAAATTTAAACAAGGTTCTTTTGAAGTTGTGATAACGGACCTGGGTATGCCCGGTATATCGGGTTGGGAGGTTGCCAAAGGGATTAAAAAAGTTTCTCCAGACACGAAAGTTATACTGACAACCGGTTGGGGAGCGAAGTATGAAGGGACCGACTATCAATCGAAAGGCGTGGATTTGCTGATATCCAAACCCTTTGATATGCAGGCGATATTGAATCTAATAGGCCAAACAGGTGAAGCAAATGCCGAGGGCAGGGAACTGGAGAATGTAAATACCGGAGGGAATAAAAATGATCGCCAATGATGTGAATATATTTTCATCAACTTCCGGGTTAAATATAACCCTGGAAGTGATTTGTCATAAAGCGAAACTGATGCTCAACTCCGATTGGACGACCTGTTTTGCCCCCCATTCGAAATCGGGCAAGATGCGCGCATTGGTCAACTGGGGCTTATCCCAGGAATCATTCTCCGAATTCCAGATAACCTGCGCTAATTTCGGTCTAAAGAAATTCGTCAGGGAAGAAGAATTGGAAAAGGCGATCATTATCAATCCCGCTAACGATAACGCATCGAAAATTATAGAACATATAAATAACGCTACCCCGGTGGAGCGCATAGTTGTCTGCCCGTGTACGATGTATGGACAGCTGTTCGGTTATCTCGTTTGGGGTTATGGAAGTAGCAGGTCGATTCCCAAAAACTACGAGGATATGGCCGAACCTTTCGGGGACCAGGTGGCTCTTGCTCTTAAGTATAACCAGCTCGACAAAATGACCCGGAGACAGAATGCCCGTCTTGCCGCGCTCCTTGATCTTTCCACCACGATATACTCTTCACTAAATTACCGGGAGGTTCTGGCAAAAGTTGCCGTTTATTCTAAAGATTTGGTCGGCGCGGACAGTTGTTCTATTTATATTCTCAAGCGATATGATGGAGAACTCGAGCCACTGGTGGTAAAGGACCAACGGTATGTGGAACAGCTCCAGAATTACATCATCAAGCCCGGCGAGGGTATAACTGGACAGGTTGTCTCCGAAGCCAAGGGAAAAATTGTGAACCGCGAAGATGAGGATAGCGAGGAGTTTAAGATCCCGGGAATAACATCCTATGCGTCCTCGATAATCTCAGTTCCCCTAATCTGGTCGGATGAAGTACTGGGCGCTATTACATTGCGTAAATGGAAAGTCGGGCAGTTCAGCAAGGGGGATCTCGATATATTGACCATTTTCGCCCGCCAGGCGGCGGATGCAATTGAAAACGCCCGTTTATTCGAAAGCCTGGAAAAGGCATACAATGAACTTTCCGCGGCCCAGGAACAATTGATAATGAGCGAAAAACTTCGCGCGCTGGGCGAGATGGCCGGCGGCGTGGCCCATGATTTCAACAATGTTCTTGGGATTATCCTGGGTCGCGCCCAACTTCTTCAGCAGTTGACCAAAGACGAGAAGGTCAGCAATGGATTGAAGGCCATAGAAAATGCCGCCGTGGAGGGAAGCGAGACTGTGCGCAGAATCCAGGAGTTTACCCGGGTTTCATCACAGGGCTCGGAAGCGGAATTGAATGTTAACAATATAGTCCAGGAAGCTATTGAAATAACTAAGCCGAAATGGAAAGATGAAGCGCAGAGGAAGGGGATATTTATTGAGGTTAAAGCGGACCTGTCCTCGGAGAAACCAGTACTGGGAAGCCTTCCGGACCTGCGGGAGGTAATCAGTAATCTAATATTAAACTCTATAGACGCCCTGCCGAATGGTGGCAGAATTGAATTGTATACCAGGGATACCGAGGAGAACCTGGAAATAATCTGCAGGGATAACGGCGTGGGAATGGACGAGGATACCAGCAAAAAAGTATTTTTCCCGTTTTTTACCACCAAGAGCAGTCAGGGTACCGGATTGGGTCTGGCGGTTGCCTATGGAATAATTACCCGCCACAAAGGAGAGATAACAGTGAGTTCCGAGCTTAACAAGGGAAGCATGTTTACTATAAAACTTCCCTACAGGGTTTTTACCGCTAAAACCGAAGAGGAAACGCCTGCCATCGAGCCCGTGGACCGTAAAGCGAAAATATTGGTTATAGATGATGATGAAAATATAGTCAGTATTTTGAATGAAATGCTCACTTACACGGGTCATACGGTTACAACCGCTTACGGCGGTCAGGAAGGTATCGATAAATTCCATAAAGAACCTTTCGATATGGTCTTTACCGACCTGGGGATGCCCGAGGTTACCGGGTGGGATGTAGCACAGGAGGTTAAAAGCGTTGATGAAAACATGCCCGTTGTTTTGATTAGCGGATGGGGCGCACAACTCGAAGATGATGTACTTGAAAACAGTTCCATTGATTTTGTTGTCGCCAAACCGTTCCACCTTGATAAAATCGTAGATTTGATTAACCGCGCATTTAAGCTCAGGGAGAGCGGTGAACGAAGAAGTATGCCCGTAAGAATTTGATAATTTTTACTGTATCCCGTTAGCGGTTGCTTCAATAATACACTTCATCCAAATCGTTATATAATCCTCCGAACCTCAGAAGTTTTGAGTAGTTTAATATTACATACACCGAATTTAAGCGGTTTTCGGACAATAAATTGTTTAAAAATATATCGAATATAATTGCAATTTTGGCGGTAATGTGGTATAATTTTAGTCTGTGTTGAGTAGTGCAATGACGACCGGAAAAGGATCCAGCAAGCATAAGATCGGCGGTTTTTTCGCCCTGGGCGGTTTGATCGAAAACGAACTTGTCAGGAGCGGATTATCGGAAAAACTTACTGCCCAGAAAGCTGTTCTCGAATGGGAAAGAATTGCCGGAAAACGTCTTGCTAAGCACACTCAGGCGGTGAAAATACAGGATAAGCGGTTGCATGTTAAGGTTGATTCACCTGTTCTGCGCAACGAGTTAACCTTCCTTAAACCGGAACTTTTGGCGAAAATACAATCGGAATTACCCGAATGCGGTATCGAAGATATTTTCTTCCGTTGAGGATTAAATAGTATGGATATTACCAAAGCTGAGATTAAAACTGATTCAAAATATGGCGCGTCGGCTATCCAGGTACTCAAAGGCCTGGAGGCGGTTCGACGAAGACCGGCTATGTACATCGGCGATGTCGGCTCCCGGGGACTTCACCATCTCGTCTATGAGGTAGTCGATAATTCAATCGACGAATCGATGGCCGGATATTGCGACCAGATCGACGTTAGAATTCACGAAGATAACTCCGTAACCGTCCAGGACAACGGCCGGGGCATTCCCACCGGTATGCATCCTACCCAGAATAAACCGGCGCTGGAAGTTGTTATGACAACTCTCCACGCGGGCGGTAAATTCGACCACCAGTCCTATAAGGTCTCCGGAGGTTTACACGGGGTAGGCGTTTCAGTGGTCAACGCTCTTTCCGATTGGTGCGAAGTGGAAGTATCGAGGAACGGAAGTGTTTATTTTCAGCGATACCGTAGAGGCGAACCCGAGGCCAAGATGCGTAAGATAGGAACCCGCAAGAAATCGGGCACTAAAACGGTTTTCCACCCGGATCCGGAAGTATTTAAAAAGATAGAATTTAATTTCGATACTCTGGCAACGCGCTTTCGTGAACTCGCTTTCCTCAATCCCGGATTGCGTATCAATTTCACGGATGAAAGGGTGCTGGACAAGTCGGACAGCTACTATTACAAGGGCGGTCTTTCCGCTTTCGTAAAATACCTCAACGAGAATAAAAATGTTTTACATGGCAAGCCGATTGCATTTCAGCTTACCCGCGATGACATCGAGGTTGATATTGCCATCCAGTATAATGACACTTATTCCGAGAATATCCTGTCCTATGTCAACAATATCAACACTATCGAAGGCGGCACTCACCTGGTAGGCTTTAAGACAGCTTTGACCCGCACTATTAATAACTACGCCTCACGGAATAAATTATTCAAAAACGGCGATTCCTCGCTTTCGGGCGAAGATGTCCGTGAGGGACTCACATCGGTCATATCCACCCGGGTTTCCGACCCGCAGTTCGAGGGTCAGACCAAGACCAAGCTGGGAAATTCGGAGGTAAAAGGTGTGGTCGAATCGATAGTGGGCGAGAAGCTTGGCGAATTCATGGAGGAGAATCCTTCGGTTGCCAAGAAAATCGTGGAAAAATGCGTTTCCGCGGCGCGAAGCCGTGAAGCGGCTCGTAAAGCTCGGGAGCTGGTGCGCAGGAAATCGGCGCTGGAATCGGGTTCCCTTCCCGGTAAACTCGCTGATTGTTCGCTCTCTGACCCCAGCTTGTGCGAATTATACCTTGTGGAGGGTGATTCGGCGGGCGGTTCTGCCAAACAGGGGCGGGACAGGCGGTTCCAGGCGATTCTTCCCCTGCGTGGTAAAATCCTGAATGTTGAAAAAGCGCGCATAGACAGAATTCTTTCCAACGAAGAAATCCGCACAATCATCACCGCTATCGGCACCGGGATCGGCGGAGATGATTTCGATATCTCAAAAGCCCGTTACAACAAGGTAATAATCATGACCGACGCCGACATCGATGGCTCGCATATCCGTACTCTTATTTTGACATTTCTCTACCGTCACATGAAAGAAATGATCAAGGCGGGTTTTGTTTATATCGCCCAACCTCCGTTATACCTGATAAAAAAAGGTAAAATCGAAAAGTACGCTTACAATGAGGAGGAACGGGAAAGGATTATTCAGCAACTTGGTAAGGAGAGTATCTCGGTCCAAAGATACAAAGGTCTCGGTGAGATGAACCCGGAGCAGTTATGGAAAACCACCATGGATCCCGAAGGGAGGACTTTATTGAAGGTCAGTTTGGATAATGCCGCCGAAGCCGACCGCATTTTTACGACTCTCATGGGCGACCAGGTGGAGCCAAGGAGGAAATTCATCGAGGAGAACGCCAAGTACGTCCGTAACCTTGATGTTTAATCGGGAGAGGAGTCAAACGCCTTTCTTGCCGAATTTCTCATCCCATTTCTTTTTAAGCAGATTACTAAGCTTGATCTCCAGCGTGGCGGGAAGCTTTTCTTTTTTGCCTTCCCGGCATAGGCTGACGGTTTGCCTGAGCGTGTCAACCATTATACGGCAGTTCTCGCATTTACCAATATGTTTCTCTATCTCAGCGCATAAAGAGTCGTCGAGTTCGCCGTCGATATAGTCATTTAAGTCTTTAATGTAATCAGTGCATTTTCCTGCCATAACGGTCCTCGAAAACGGAATTTAATTTATCGCGTACAGCAAGCCGCGCCCGTAGAATGCGTGATTTGGTAGCCGCCACCGATTCCTTAATCAATTCAGCCACCTCTTTTACCGGAAGTTCCTCAAAGTAACGAAGAACAAAAGCCTCCCGGTATTTAATGGGAAGCTCGTTGATCGCCTCGTCAATAACCTCCCTTAATTCCCGGGATTCAAGTATCCGGTGAGGATCGCCCCAATCAAACACATGTGCGGAATTACTTCCGCCTTCGCTGTGCGCGCCTTGGGCGGGAAGGTATTCTTCCACGGGTTTTAAATCCTCACGCTTCTGCTTGCCGAAGTGACCCCTGATCTCGTTGAGGGCTATCGAATACAACCAACTTCCGAAAGCGGCTTCGCCTCTAAACTGGTCTATTTTATCTATCGCTTTCAAAAATGTATCCTGCACTATATCCTCGGAATCCTGCGGATTGTTGGTCATTTTCAACGCCAGGGAATAAATTCTTCCCTTGTGCGCATTAATTAATTCTGTGAACGCGCTGAAATCACCGTTCTGCGCCTGCTGTACCAATTTCTTCTCGTTCATAAGATAACATTATAATAAAAATGATTCAAAAATCATAGAATTTTTCACGTTCGCCAACCGGCTAAAAAGTCTTGGAATATTAGCTCGGTGTTATTAGCTTCATCTAATTATAACAATCGGCTGTTCGAAAGGATAATCAAATAGCCACTGCCAGCGCTAATAACAATAAAGAACCTGTATCCTATATCAAACCAGAGGAGAAAATCGCCGAGTTTACCGTGAAATCGGTAATAATGGGGATTATTTTCGGAATCCTGTTCGGCGCCGCTAATGCCTATCTCGGTCTGTTAGCGGGATTGACCGTGTCCACTTCCATACCGGTGGCGGTGATGACCGTCGGCTTTTTCCGCCTGTTCGGGAAATTAACCGGTAGAGCGACTATCCTTGAAAGTAATATGTCCCAGACTACAGGGTCGGCAAGTTCATCTTTGGCGTCCGGGGTTATTTTTACTGTACCAGCCCTCTACCTCTGGGGTTATAATCCATCACTGCTCCAGATGGCCGGATTGGCTATGTTCGGAGGGCTTTTGGGAATATTGTTCATGATTCCCCTCCGCAGATTTCTCATTAGGTTCGAACATAAGAATCTGCCGTATCCCGAAGGAACCGCCTGCGCCAAAGTGCTAATCGCCAGCGAAGAGGGCGGGGCAAGGGCCGGGAATGTTTTCCTCGGGCTTTTTATCGGTTTGCTTTATAAGTTCTTTATCGGATTCCTTCACCTTTGGAAATCCAAGGTTTACGCCCCGATCCCATTTATCAATAAAGCCCAGATAGGGATAATGACCACGCCTGCCCTGTTGGGCGTGGGTTATATCCTCGGTTCCAGGATAGCCCTGATAATGGTTGGCGGTAGCGCGATATCATGGCTGATATTAATTCCATTATTAAACCATTATGGCGCTCTATTGCCGGTACCCCTGTTCCCGGATACGTTAGCCGGCGTTGCCGGGATGAGTCCATCCGAGATATGGAATAAATATATACGTTACATCGGCGCAGGGGCCGTCGCTTTCGGTGGTATAGTTACCATTATCCGCTCGATTCCCACGATGATCGCTTCGTTTAAAATGAGCGTTAAGGAACTTAGCGCGAGGTTAGGCAATAAACGGGAGTCATCCTCGAATGGGGACAGAACCGATTTTGATATACCGTTGCCCTATGTTATCCTCGGCGTTGCCTTGATAGTTGTTGCCCTCGCTTTCATCCCCGGATTAGTTGGACAGCAATCTTCGTTGATTATGCGTATAGTAGCCGCCCCCGGAATCGCTATCTTCGCTTTTTTCTTTGTTACCGTTTCATCGCGCATCGTCGGGTTGGTGGGTGTTTCATCCAATCCTACATCGGGGATGACCATAGTAACCCTGCTGGGAATAAGCATGATTTTCGTTCTCCTCGGGTGGACCGACGATGTTGGAAAACTTACCGTGTTGACAGTAGGTACGGTAGTCTGTGTGGCCGCGTCAATCGCGGGAGACACTTCCCAGGATTTGAAAACCGGATTTCTTGTCGGAGCAACGCCGTTCAAACAACAGGTCGGAGAACTCATTGGAGCATCGACATCGGCATTAGCCGTCTGCGCCGCGGTCGCGCTCTTAAATAGCTCTTATACATTCGGTTCCACCGAGCTTCCCGCGCCCCAGGCGACCCTGATGAAAACAATCATCGAAGGCGTCCTGCAAACCGGAATACCCTGGGGATTGGTGCTGACCGGTGTTTTTCTGGGTATATTAATTGAAATCTTCCGGCTGCCATCACTACCCTTCGCGGTAGGTTTATATCTGCCAATAACCACCATGACCCCGATATTTGTCGGAGGTATGATAAAGCGCTATGTTGAACGCCGGTATGGCCGTAATTTCGAGGAATTGAACAGGAGGCGTGAAGAGGGCGTACTTTTCAGCTCCGGGCTTATCGGCGGCGAGGGATTGATGGGCGTAGTGATCGCTCTCTATGCCTTCTACCAGGGCAAACCGGCGGGTCTGGGTTTGGAATATCCATGGATAACGGGTGATTTGCTGTCGCTGGGGGTATTTTTACTTCTGGGATATATCCTCTATAAAAGAACTAATCCTCGGAATTAGATATCAATAAATCAAAGCGCCTGCCAGGTCTCGTGAGGATGAGATAAAAGTACATTATCTAAGAAAAAAACAATGAGACCCCGTACTTCGGTCCGGGGAGGATCACTTATGGAATAACCACGGGTTCTTGTCCACCCGTGGA
>WJIJ01000036.1 GCA_014730345.1 Candidatus Zixiibacteriota bacterium
AACTACCGGGGCGGACCCGTGGGTATAGAAGCTATCGCCACCACACTCAATGAGGAAGTTGATACGGTGCAGGATATGGTGGAACCGTACCTTCTTAAGATTGGTTTCGTGCAGAGGACCCGCAAGGGGAGAATGATTGCTGATAAAGCTTACAAGCACCTGGAGGTAAAACTTCCCGCCCACAGGCAGGGGGAGCTCTTCTAAACATGAAACGGATCGCATTGCATATTTGCTGCGCGCCCTGCGCGGTGCATACTACTGAACATCTATCAAATGAGGGATATGATGTCGTCGGTTTCTGGTATAACCCGAATATACATCCTTATGTTGAATTTGTTAAACGGCTGTTTTCACTGAAAAAGTTTTCTGACCGCACCGGGGTCCCGGTAATCTATGATGAGAGTTACGACCTCGATGACTTCCTGCGCAACATATCGGACAACACCGAGGAGCCTTTCAGGTGTATGAAATGCTATGCCATGCGCTTATCAAGGGTAGCGGAAATGGCTCGCGATGAAGGCCTGGGCTATTTCACATCGACTTTGACCGTATCCCCTTACCAGGACCATAACATAATCAAGAAGATAGGGAAAGAAGTAGGGGAGAAACATGGTATTGAATATATTTACTTCGATTTCAGGGATGGATTCCGTGAGGGACAGAGAAAAGCCCGGGAGATGGGCTTGTATATGCAAAAATACTGCGGATGTATATTTTCGGAACGGGACCGGTTTATGGATATGACCACTGAAAAGATTATCAAGAAATTCGGATAATGGAAGATATGGCTGGAATCGGGAAATCGCTCATAGTTATCGGAATAATAATAGCCCTCGCCGGGGTGGTATTAACCTTTTTTGACAAGATACCCTATTTGGGAAAACTTCCCGGAGATATCAATGTCGAGAAGAAAAACTTCAAATTTTATTTTCCTGTATCCACCAGTATAATCATTTCTGTCCTGGCAACATTAATCCTGTACATCATTAACCGTTTTTTCCGCGGCTGATTTGCCGGAGGCATAGAAATTGAAACTTTCCGATTATGATTACAACCTGCCCCGGGAATTTATCGCCCAGTATCCCGCCGATAAACGCGAGCAATCCAAATTGCTTATCCTCCGCCGCGGTTCCGGAGAAATAGAGCACAGGCAATTTTACCAGCTTACCGATTACCTCTCCGAAGGCGATTGCCTGGTTATAAATAACTCCAAGGTTTTCGCCGCCCGCCTGTTCGGGAAAAAACAGCCCACCGGGGGCAAGGTGGAGATATTTCTGCTCAAGCAAATCGATGGCCTAAAATGGGAGGCTCTGGTAAACCCGGGGCGAAAACTTCCTCCGGGGACCGATGTGGAATTCGGCGATGGGTTCGGATGCACGGTTCTTGAAAGAACCGATGTAGGCGGGAGAATAGTCAATTTCCATCCAATAGATGACCTCGACGGAGCAATCGATAAATATGGGCATATACCATTGCCGCCGTATATTTCCCGCGATGATGAACCTGTGGACCGTGAGCGTTACCAAACGGCATACGCGCGAGTCAAAGGAGCGGTGGCGGCGCCGACAGCCGGTTTCCATTTTACACCGGAACTTATACGAACAATCGAGGACAAGGGCGTTTCTGTTGCCCAAATAACATTGCACCCATCGCTGGGCACGTTTCGTCCGGTAACGGCGCAGAATCCGTTGGAACATAAAATGGAGAGCGAGTATTTCAGTATATCAGATGAGACGGCGCGCAAGATAAACGAAGCTATAAAAGGTCCCGGGCGGGTTTTCGCCGTGGGAACGACCTCGGTGAGGACCATCGAAAAATCAGCCTTTATGGATGAAAAAACCGGAAAATATATATTGAAAAGCGAAAGCGGTTATACGGATTTGTATATTTATCCGGGTTACGAATTTAAAGTAGTCTCCGCCCTGATAACCAACTTTCATCTGCCTAAATCCACGCTGTTGTTTTTGGTTTCGGCGCTGGCCGGACGCGAGAATATCCTGAACGCCTACGAGGAAGCGAAAAGGGAAGGGTACCGTTTTTACAGTTACGGCGACGCCATGTTGATTTTATAACAGGAGTATATTATCAGTATAGAAGAACAGATCGCTTTATTCGCCTCTCATGGAGCATTATACATATATGTATTCCTGTTTTTATCATCGGCGGCTGAAAACATTTTCCCCCCCTGGCCGGGGGATACCATGACTCTCGTGGGAACATATTTCGCCTTTACCGGGGATATCTCTTTCCCGGTGGTTTTCACCATGGTTAATATAGGCGGTTTCGCGGGGGCGTTTGTCCTGTATATACTGGGACGTACCAAGGGGCGTTCTTATTTCATGAGCTCTCAAAAATCATACTTCAACCCGGAAAAACTGGATAAGGTGGAAAGCTGGATTGATAAATACGGCAACTGGGTAATTGTCGGGGCGCGATTCTTTACCGGGGTGCGCTCGTTAATCTCAATAGTTGCCGGCCTGGGTAATATGAATCCGCTGAAATTTTCCGTATTGACCATGATAGGCTTTATTATCTGGAACAGTATTTTGATGGCGCTGGTGTATATACTCAAGGAAAACTTCGAGGATATCGGGAAATACCTTTCCAATTACACCAAAATCATATTGATTATTGCCGCTGTTGGCGTTACAGTGTACCTTGTCTCACGTTACTGGAAATTCAAGAAAGGTGAAGAGTGAAAATAGCGGTACTTCTTGGAGGGACCTCCGCTGAGCGGGAGGTTTCGATAGCATCGGGAATTAAAATAGCGGAAGCGTTGAGCAACCGGGGGCATGATACTATTGCCATAGATACCGCCGGTTACCTTCCACAAATAGATATTAAAGCAGGATATGATGTAGGGCGGCTGCCGCCCGATGATACATCCCTGGACAACTTAAACGAATGCGACCTGGCATCAAGGTTGAAAACTGATGACCTTTCCGGCATAGAAGTGGTCTTTGTGGGTCTGCATGGCGGCTCCGGCGAGGATGGGACCATACAGGCGCTGTTAAATCTCTGCGGGATAACGTATACCGGCTCCGACGTACTCGCGTCGGCGGCGGCTATGGACAAGGCATTCTCCAAGATGATATTCAAATCGCAGGGTATTCCCACTCCCCAATGGCTTCTATATCCCTCCGCGAACATACCGCCGCTGGCGAAAATAGCCGAAGACGCGCGTTCCTCAATCGGTTATCCGCTGGTGGTCAAGCCCAACGCGCAAGGTTCCACGGTGGGATTGACGGTGGTCAGCGGTGAAACCGGACTGGAGAAAGCACTTCAGTTGGCGGCTAAATACGGGGACAAGATAATGGTGGAAAGATATATATCCGGACGGGAATTAACTGTAGCGGTTGTTGGTGATTACGACCTCCCGGTGGTGGAAATTATCCCTGAAGGCGGGCTTTATAATTACGAATGTAAATACACATCGGGAAAATCTCAATACGTATGCCCGGCGGAACTTCCCGACAAGGTTTCCGTAAAATGTAAAAACTACGCGAAATCGGCATTTGAGATACTTGGATGCCGTGACTATGGACGGGTTGATTTCCGCATGGATGAACAGAACAATTTGTATTGCCTGGAGGTTAACACACTTCCGGGCATGACCCCGACATCGCTGGTACCCAAAGCGATGAAAGCTGTCGGGATACAGTTTGATGAATTAATAGAGATAATCGCGAAATCAGCATTGGCAAGGAAAAATGGTTGATAATTTAAAGGCAGTACTATTCGACCTCGGTTCAACACTATTGGAATACGAGAAATTCGACTGGATAGAGATAGCCCGCCGGGGGACTATCGCGGGAACGAAGTTCTTGCGGGATAGGGGTATAGAGGCTCCCGAGGCCCGGCAGGCCGATGAGACATTCCACAGAATATTTACACAATGGAAAACCGAGCGGGATCCCGATTTCGGAGAGATAAATTTTCAGGAGTTGATTACCGCCGGTTTCAAAGAGATGGGACTGCCCGATGATGAGGATTTTATAATCGATTTTATTAAGGCTTACTACCAGCCCGTAACCGAGACGGTTGAACACCTGGACGGTTCCGCGCCTACCCTTAAGTTACTTAAGGAAAAAGGATTGCGCCTGGTGATAGTCAGTAATTCCATTTTCCCGGCATACTTGCACCTTGGCGAGTTAGAGAAGTTTCAACTACTGCCGTATCTCGATGGTATGATCTTTTCCTGCGAACTCGGAATTAAAAAGCCCCACCCGGATATCTATGTACATGCTTTGCAGATAGCCGATTGTACCCCTGAGGAGGCGGTATTCGTGGGCGACCGCTATCTCGAAGACCTGGAGGGGCCTTCGAGCGTGGGTATCAAGGCTGTACTGCGGCTAAAACCCGGAAGGGATTACCCTCCCGAAATTGAGAATTACCCGGTTATTGACAGTGTGGCTAAACTGCCCGAATTACTTGGATTAGTTTAGTTGACATTCCCTCTCCGATTATATAAATTTCGACTTTTAACCCAATTTTGCTGAAGGAGATGTTATGGACCGCACCGAACAGATGTTTAAAGAATTGACCGAGGCTCACGGCGTACCGGGGCATGAGGATGCCGTAGCCGAGATAATGGAGAAATACGTAAAAGATACTGCTGATGAGATAAATTACGACCGTTTAGGTTCTTTTATTGCCCGGAAGAAAGGAAAATCCGATAAACCGAGGGTGATGATAGCGGGTCACATGGACGAAGTCGGTTTCATGGTCCAGGAAATCACTGACGATGGTTACATCAAAATACTGCCCCTCGGCGGATGGTGGGGGCATGTCGCTCTCTCCCAGAGGGTTATTATCAAAACCGCGGGCGGAGATGTGATAGGGGTTATCGGAAGCAAACCGCCCCATATCCTGGAACCCGAAGAACGCAAAAAAGTGTTGGATATAAAAGATCTGTATGTCGACGTTGGAACCCAAAATGGTTTTGATATCAAAAAGGAACTAAAAGTGCGTCCGGGTGATTCGGTAGTTCCCGTGTCGGATTTTACCGTAATGGGCAATCCGAAGATGTATGCCGCCAAGGCCTGGGATAACCGTATCGGATGCGCGGCGGTTATAGATGTGATAAATAATTTCAAAAATATAGAACATCCCAACTCGATTTTCGGTGTGGGAACGGTGCAGGAAGAGGTAGGTCTTCGCGGCGCGATGACCTCGGCGCATTTCGTTAATCCCGATGTTGGTTTCGCCATCGACGTATCCCTGGCCAAGGATTTTCCCAAGGAAAAGAGCGCTACGGAAAGATGCGGCTCGGGAGCTTCCATAGCGGTTTATGACGGTTCGCTGGTTCCCAACCGCAGGCTTCGGGAT
>WJIJ01000186.1 GCA_014730345.1 Candidatus Zixiibacteriota bacterium
ATCGCTGATGTTCGAAACCAGGTTATACAATGTAGGCGAAAACCGTAAACTTAATATGATAGGCGATATCGCCGCCGATTTCGACAGCTATTTCAAGGAGACCGCCCTCGAAGGGCAGGCACTGTGGATGAACAACTTCGGAGATTTCAAAACCGGATTCTTTACCGCCCTCGGCCGCGAAAGAGTGGACTGGGACGGATATAATTTCCCGGACAGCCTTGATCAGGAACGCCCGCCCGACGCGCCCGACATACGCCCCATCCAGGAGCATTTCCATTACAACAAACGCTACACCCAATGGGCGGCGTATGTATCAGGCAACATGAACCTTACCGACCGGTGGGTTATTTCCAACGGTTACCGTCTTTCCGGCGGCGGCATAGTCAACCACTACGCCCTCTCCCCCCGGTGGGGACTAACCTACAAACCCGGAATTGACTATAAAATATCATACTCCGGCGGTATCTATTTCCAGGCGCCGACCTACAAAGCATTCTTGGAGAAAAACTATCTCCCCGAGTTGCACCGCAATCCGGATATACTTCCTGAGGAAGCAATTCACCATATTGTAGATTTCGTATGGCTCCCCGACAGCGACTGGGATATCGGCTTGAGCGTTTATCATAAATCTCTGGATAAATTGATATATGACACTCCCGGGGATCCTTTCTACGATTACGCCGTGGATAGAACCACCGAGTACCTTCTCGATGATGACATCCCCCTGGAGGCAAAGGGATTAATCGGCGCGGTCAATGGCCAGTTCCTGCTGATGCAACAGGGCGCCATCACCCCCGAAAACAATGGAAACGGCTATGTCAACGGTCTGGAAATATCATTGATTCGCAATTCAAAGAGTAAACTCAATGGCAATATCTTCTATTCCCTGTCAAAGACAAAACTGAACACTCCCACTGGTAACTATTGCCCCAACTACGACCAGCGGCACACATTGACCGCCGCGGTCGATTATGATTTCACCAAAAAATGGACGCTGTCCATGCATTATCGTTACGGCTCCGGGTACCCGTACACGGAGGTTATCGGCCGTGAAGAAGGGTTTTACTCCGACGAAGTGCCCTGGATTCCGGTCTGGGGCGAGGTCAACGCCGCCCGTTATCCATACTACAGCCGTATCGACTTGCGGCTTATCCATAATTTCAAATGGGCGGAATCGAAATGGCGGTTCTACGTGGAAGTTATCAATATTCTCAACCGCAAGAATATCTACGCGTACACCTACGACCGCGAATACCTGAACCGTTCGGAGATTACCCAGCTTCCTATCCTGCCCAATTTCGGGATATCGATTGATTTTTAGGTATACTATCTGATTTTTGATAGAAGCGAGGCGGCCTGGCCGCAGACGGAATTCACAAGAAGGCCGCGGGGGGATATTTCAACGGCGGAATCTGGATTATCGGTATCGGTTACCCACCATACCCGGCCTGCAACAGGTTCCTTCTCCACTACCCATATCTCATTCGGTCTTCTTTCGACCTCGAATCTGCTGTCGGTATTTCCAATCCCTATCGCCATAGCCGTTTCAAGACTATCGCTTCCGGGGGTGACTTCTATTTTGCTCCAGTTAGCGCCCGCGTTAGTGCTCTGGTAGACGCCGCTTCCCGAGCTTCCCTCGAAAATACAATAGATTACATCCGGGTTATCTTCACCAACGACAATATCGTAAACAGTTCCAAAAGTATCCGGCAAACCCTTTTGGGATTTATACCAAGTAATACCGCCATCGGATGTTTTAAACAGAAGGTCGCCCTCGTTGGCAGCATTTCCCTCACAACCGACATATGCGACTATGAGCCTCGGCGATGTTTGGTCCACAGCCAGGGCATGGAGTATCTTGGAATCTTCTAAACCATAATTCATTAATAGCCATGAGTAGCCCCCATCATCGCTGTACCACGGCCCGGCAATGTAATCAATGTTGCCGCTATTCGATGGAACCAGTGTCCATACGTAGTAGGGCCGGTTCTTTTTCACCACCACCCGGTTGTGCCAGTGGTCGGTGACATAATGGCTTCTATCCCAAGTCAGCCCGCCATCGAAAGATTTCCACAAAAACCCCGAATCGGATTCAACCGCGGCGAAGATGCAACGCAATCTGCCGTCATAACCGGAACTTACATCTATAATTCTGGTCGTACTAAAAGGGCGGCCGAAATTCCCCCAATTTTCAATTTCTGCAAAAGCAGAAATGCCGTTTAATACCATGATAATCGCCGTTAAAAGTATGAGTGTACACCGCCTCATCTATTTACATCCTTAGTGTTCATTGTCTTAGTTCATAAATTAATTAAATTATTGTTGTGTTGGGTTTCTCTCCGCCACGGCGGTTCGGAACCCAACCTACTTCAAATGGATTAATTTAATGCTCTGGCTTTGATGGGACGTCCTTGCCCTGGCGAAATAGACCCCCGATGAGAGTTCATTTCCCATGGCATCCGTGGCGTCCCAGTCCGTAGGTCGGGTTCCGAGTAAAGCGAAGTGGAACGAGAAACCCGACAACCCTCTTCGTTTTAAAACCGTGTCGAGTTTCTTCACTCACTCCTTTCGCTCCGGAACCCAACCTACTTATCTACCCCAATATAGCGGAAATTTGGGGGGTGTCAAGGGGGAATATCGGTTCCCGGCGCACGGGGACGTACGCCGCGCACGGGTCAAGGGGGAAATGGATTCCCGCTCTTGATAGCCTCTGGCTATTTCGCGGGAATGACAG
>WJIJ01000187.1 GCA_014730345.1 Candidatus Zixiibacteriota bacterium
ACCCGTGGAATCCTTATTTCAATAATACCATTCGTTTCATAAAACTCTTTTCTCCCGCGGTCAGTTTGTAAAAATAAACACCGCTGGCTAAATCCCCGGCGGTAATTGAGTACGAATTTTTCCCGGCTTCAACCTCAGTTTCTGGTATCTCCTTTACAATCCTGCCGGCTAAATTGTATATTCTCAAATGGACAGGACATGCTTCGGGGATTTCATACTCGATGATGGTAGAAACATTGAACGGATTAGGATAGTTTTGATAGAGTGAAAATGATAATGGGTTACTCTTTTCATTAACATCGGTTGGACATTCTACCGGTATTGAGAAATTACTTATCCAGTTATTGGAATCCTCGTCGGTAACACTCAATTGAAAGTTAAGAAAATACCCGGAACCGCTCTCGGGTACCTGGAAGATGAAAGCGTTTTGCTCCATAACCGGAACGCGTTCTTTTGGTATAGTACCAAACCAGTGATAACTATCTATGATGGAAATCGAAGAATCAGCGGAAACTAATTCAGCATAGACCCCTTCGGCGTTTTCAAAACCGATATTCTCAACGCAAATACCCAGTGATACCCGTTCACCGGGATCGATATTGCCGTTGCCGTCCCCGTAATAATCGAAAATATTGTGCGTTCGGTATACTACATACGGCCCTTCGGAAACTACCGCGGCGCTGTCGATGAAGGGATAGTAATTATGTGCGGTAATGACAAGTTTTATAGAACCCGTGGTTTGTGGTTCTATATCAAAGTTTATCCTGCCTTCCATACAATTGCCGCCGGCATATATTTCATCCGCCTTTGAAACGCACACCCGCGCGCCGGCGGGCACATTCGATATCGCGAATTCCCCGCAGTCCATATCCACTATTAGGGGATAGCATGGTTCCATAGCCAGTGGGATTTCTGTATATATATCCAGCGCCGGGTCCCCCATAGAATTGAGCCCGAAGTTCAGCCAGCGCATGGAACCGGAACCGTGACTGCACTGGGGAACCTTCACCGCTTTAGCTGATGCCGACACAGCTCCGAACCTGTACGGCAGTTCCGCCGGAAGCTGTTCATGCACATTGCCGCTGAATAGAAAAGTATAAAACTCATCCGCGTACTGGAAAGAAGGTCCATGATTAATCATCGGGATACCCGATACCCAGCCGCTTCGGCTGGAACCGATATAAGCAACGGCGCCGCCATAAGGATTTCTGATAAAAGCCTCCGAAAGGCATGGGTCGGCGGTCAAGTTATTTTCCGAATCAAAAGCGTTGGTTAAGCAGGCGATAGTGTAGATGATACTCGGGTTGATCGTGTTTGACAGGCAGGAAACGTCATTTACAGTGAAATTCCTGCCGGTTTCCATGCTCCACGCGGTTTGGGAACCGTGGGTAGACATAAAGAAGAATTGATATCCTTGGTTTAATACCCCGGCAAGATTTTCATAAGTAACATCAAAAGCAGGTCCCCCAAAATCGGTGTAGGTGTCGTAAAACTGCGCCCGGTTATGGCCGGGCCAGATACCCTGGATATATTCCTCCCACATATATTCGGCTTTATGATGTGTATCGGATTTACCGTCCCATGTAAATGCCAACTGCTTTCCACAGAGCAACATCGGATCTATATAGGAGTCAATATGATTCCCGGTGATGTAATTGAGAGTTTTATTCACGAAGGCATACGCCTGGTTGCCCGTTCTAACCGGGGCCCGGGACAGGAGCACATCGGGATACATGTCGATACTGTCTTCTATCTCTCCGATAAACTCATCCCCATCAAGGTTCCAGTCGAAACGCTCATCAAGGCAGGCGTAGAAAAGGTCGGTGGGCATTGTATTGTCGATTACGTCGCGCACCTTGGCATAGCAGTTTTGATCTGGTACGTTGGTATCATCTCCCGCTAATAGCACGAAGATGGTGTTGTGGTTAACAGCGTAATCATGTATACAATTTTTTATTTTCATCTGCAGAACCCGTCCCGCGTAGTAACTCCCGATATGCTCCATTGTAACTATCTCAGTTTTCCATCCTGCGCCCGTGTACCATTCCCGCAACCTCGAAAAATAGGGTTTTAAATAGGCGGTGGTAATAATAAGATAATCAACATCTTCCGTATCGTAGATCCTGTTCCGGATGTCACAAAGTTCCGCGGTGCCGGTTTCCCGGTTCAAACCTCGGACCAATTCGGCGTAACATTCGTTCGGTTGGTAAGGGGTGTCGACCTCCCTGTAATCAACATCAATAACGATATTCCTCAATAACTGTACCTGTCCGGTTACCGGATTGTAACGGAGAGGAAATAACTCCAACCCGGCAATTGAATATCCGCGCATTGTCCCGAATTCCGTATTCATGACCGCTGATTGGGGATAGAAGGCATCGGTATTATAGATACGCTCATTAACCGCCATTTCAGGCAATTCACCGTTATGAGAAGCTTTAATAACCGGAGGCGCGGGGATTATATCATAATTACCATCGAGCGTTTCCCACTGCTGGCTGAGGATAGAAATCCCTGTTGCCCGGGTGCCGAATCCGCCAGGAAGGTTTAAGTTTTGAGCTGGAAGATATGGATGTCCTTCCATTCCGGTAAGGTGGCATCCCCTTAATTCAATAATCTGTTTGTCACCGATTTCATTTACAGTTATCTGCGTCCTGTCGAAGCCTATCTCGAACACCACTGCTTCCACGCATGGGCATAACATGCACAATACCAGCGGCGAGATAATTGATTTGGATAAAAATTTAATCATGAGAAACCTCCTTAAACATTTCCCTTTAATTAAGCTTTTCCATTAACAAATTTGGGCGAAATAAAAAGCCCCCGCATTAGCGCGGGGGCTAAGTATAATTCGAATAAATACTTATCTTTACTTCAGCAGATTCATTTTCTTTGTCGCGCTGTAATTATCTGTTTGGAGAGTGTAGAAGTAAACGCCGCTGGAAACAGTAGAGGCGTCCCAGTTAACCGAATGGGAACCGGCTTCCATGTATCCATCCACAAGCGTTTCAACCAGTTGACCGGAGAGGTTGTAGATCTTTACGCTAACATTGCTGTCTTCGGAGAGTTCAAAGGGGATACTGGTCGCGGCGTTGAACGGATTCGGGTAGTTGCTCAGCAACGAAGTGCTGGCGGGGATATTGGATTGTCCATCAAACCAACCCGCGAGATTCCAATCCCGGGCGTTGCCGCCATCCACACCGACCACGGTGAACGGGAAGGAGGCGGAATCAACCTTGGAACCGGGGTAGTTGCCGCAATAGGAAACATAATCATAGGTTCCGAGGGGAGCGTAGGAAGGAACATCTTGGCGCACGTTCGGTACGGTGATATTCTGGTACGGGGAGAGGGAAATGTTGTTGAACTGCTGTACCGGCCCATACTGGGCGCCGCCCGGCAACTGGACCATAACCCAGACATCGGTGGTACGGTACTGGGAGGTGTAATTTTCGAGAATACCGGTGAATCTGAAGTATCCGCCGCGAGGTACGGTTACCGGGGGATTGCTCGGTATCATGTTTATACCGATAGTTCCGCCGCCTCCTCCGGTTACGTGAATCGGGGAAGCATCCTGACCGTCGGTATCGTTGTTATCAGTATTGTAGTCGGAAAAATCGAGAATGATGCCGATGTAATAATCGCCGGTGGTTACATCCGAAGGAATTACCGGGGGATTGGTTACATTGATGCGCACGCTTGATTTAGCGGTGAAACTCCAGTTGAAATAATGGCTGTCAATAAGACGGTCTGATGGGGAGATGTTATCGTTGCTGGAAAGATAAACATCTACATCCACTCGGCCGCTGTAGGAAGCGGAGGAATAGTTGTGAACCAGGTAGTTCATGTCGCTTAACTGTTGTCCCGCGTTGATGTAAACCGGGCTCGTGTTTACATCCAGGGCTATCAGGTCTACAGACGATGGGGTGTCGTTGGAGATGAAATTACCTATGTGACCGAACTTGGTGGAGGTGATACGCACATCATTTACCAGCGATGTGTTTCCGTTAGAAAGCACAGCGTAGACATAACGGCTCCCGCTGTCAATATCATAGGAACCGCTTCCACTCATTCCGCCGTAAGGACGGTCATAGTGGCCTACCTGGTAGGTATATGCGTAATCATAGGTTCCATACCAGTAATACATGTATTGGCCATTGTAGGGAGACTCGGCGGGATAGCCGGCCTGGTTAAAGGTCTCGGTGAGGAAGAAATTGTCATTGTTGTTGTATCCGTATCCGTGCCAACCGGTCATCGAACCAACCGGTCTGTCGAGGTCGATAACGCCCATATCATGATCGAAATCCCCATTCTGGGTCCAGCCGGTCCAGGAATGAAGCTGGGTATGCCCGGCGGTTCCATAAGGCGCGCTGCCGTTTTCATAGGCTGGTACAACGGTAATATCGGTTGACCAGGAACCCCCATTGCCCTCGTGAACCACATGGCCGGCGGTAATAACGTGCATGGCGTCAATCAAAGTACCGGAAGCGACATAGTTGGACCCGCCTTTGGTAAAGTAAACTTTACAGTTCACGCACCACGGGTGGTCTTCCGGGTTGGTGATCTGGCTCAATCCGCCGAATCCATCTATCATCCCCTGGTAATTGCTTTCGAGATTATCCATTTTCTGAAGCCATCCGGCTCCGCTTTCGGTATGATCGGAATTCAAAGGGTTGTCGATTATGATTTCCCTGATAGTCTCCTCGCCGGTGGCCGGATCGTAGGAAACCACGAGATTCTCATTTGAACTGCCGCTCGCAGGCTTGTATTCCGGTATAGGCATGGGGATGTAATCTTCAAAATTCTCAGGAAGGTTTAATTGATTCCCCGCGTCGCTTTCTTCGACGAAGGCTCTGGAATTGCCATAATTTGAGGCTTGCGGATTGTGATCTGTCCAGACCACGTTACTGGCATTTGCGATTGAGAAACATGAGAGACACACAATTGCGGTGAGCGCTAATAACTTTTTCATTTTGACTCCTGTCGCTAAATTAAGGATTTTGTTGGTTTAAACTGTTTTTTAAGTAAATTAACCACGTAATTTCATGTTAGCTGAAATATGCTCTTAGTATAAGTCTTGAATTTTAAGGCTATCTATCATCAGGATATGTTTAAACTGCTTCCCGATATACATGATAGACCTCGCCGGTTTTTACTTCAGGTTGATAATTTTAGGGCGGTATGACCATCCTTAGCGATTTAATACAGCAATGTTGAAGAACTTCTTCGTCATCTAATCACGCAAAGATAACACCAGAATGTTAATCATATTATACGGACCGGTAAAAATCCAATTAGAATATTATTAATGTTTTTTTCGGATTCGATTAATTCGCTGTTAATAAATTAGGGGGAAAACAACAAGGGAGCGGGCATGTACTCCCGCTCCCTTCGTCGCTGCTAAGGAGGTTTATTTTATGAGAGTCATGCGCTTTGCTATGCTCCCTTCATGCGTGCTTAACCTGTAGAAATACACGCCGCTGGAGTAACTTCCCGCGTCCCAATTTACTGTATGACGGCCGCTTTGGAGATTGCCGTCAAGTATTGTCTCTATCTCCTGCCCCAGCATATTGTAGATAGAGAGTTTAACATGCCCTTCCTCGGGAAGCTCAAAGACCACCTGGGTATGGGCGTTAAATGGATTCGGGTAGTTCTGATGCAGTGTCATAGTGTTCGGTAAACTCGCGGGTATATCGTCTATTCCAGTAATTACATGGGCGGTCAATGTGAAACTGCTTGTCCATGTATTCTCGTCTTCATCTGTAGCCGTTACCGTGAACTCAACTTCGTGTTCATCGGGAATATCTTCGGAAACATCGAATGAGAACGCGTTTTCCTCCAGCGCCGTCCCGCCATAACCCTCGATATCGCCGTAACTCTGGGTGCTGTCGGTTATAACCACGAAACTGTCGCTGGTGCTCAATATGCCATTGACGCTTAACGCGTCATCCGGTCCGCCGTTCTGCAGGCAAAGGCTCAACAGGATCGTCTCGCCTTCGTTGATGATACCGTTCTCATTCCCCAGGGAATCATTGATTACATGATGATCATATATCACGTAAGGACCCTCATGGATAACTTGTACAGTATCGATTACCGGCAGGTAATTGTGGGCGGTGATGGTTACATACATCTCCCCGACGGAAGTTATATTAATGGGAAGGGACAGGCTGTCAGTATATGTGGCTCCAATGGTGTAAACTTCATTGCCTTTCCATAAACAAACCCGTGAACCGTGCGCCAGGCCGTGCATATTGAAATCGCTTTCGCCGAGAGCGAGAAGGGTATCATAATCCGCTTCCATCACCATCGGTTCCTCGGTGTATAGATCCATTGCCGGATCGCCAATTGAATTCAACCCGTAATTCAACCAGCGCATAACGCCGTCACTGCACTCCGGAACTTTCGATGCTTTATGGGAAGCGGCCACACTGCCCATCCTGTAAGGAAACTCATGCGGCATCATCCAATGGGTGTCGCCCCAGAACAGGTACATATAAAATTCGTCAGCGTACTGATAAGAGGGGCCATGATTCGGCGATTGGTTGGAATAACCCCATCCATATCTACTGCATCCCTGGTAGCCGACCGCGCCTCCGTTGCCGTTGCGGATAAACCCTTCCGATAAACAGGGGTCGCGGTAATTCCCGCCCTCGGAATCAAAGGCGTTGCTCAAACAGGCAATTGTGTAAATTATCCCCTGTTCATCTTCATTGGTTAATAATAACGCGGAACTGCTGTTGAAAGAACCGCCGCTTTCCATGGACCACAACCGTTGACTGCCATGGGTGGACATGAAGATATAATGATATCCATCGCTGATAAGATCAATAGTGTTCTGGGTGGTTACATCGAAACTGGGGCCGCCGAAATCGGTCTCGGTGTCGTAATAACGGACACGGCTGTGGTTCCCGTCCCAGTTCGGTTCGATGTAGTTGCCCCACATAGCCTCCGCTCTCCAGTCCGAGTCGGAATGGCCGTTCCAGGTATTCCATAACTCAACGCCGCTGAGCAACATCGGGTCCAGGAAATCGCTGGTGGGTTGATTGATAATGTAGTTCAGGGTTTTATTCACGAAGTTTTCCGCTTCGGTCGCCCTGCGCACAGGCGCGCGCGAAATTATAACTTCAGGGTATAAATCCATACCGTCGATAGGTTCTCCGATACGGTCATCACCATCCCAGTTCCAGTCGAATTGCTGGTCGAGACAGGCGAAAAACAGGTCGGTCGGCATCGTGTTGTCAGTCTCGTTATTCACCTGCGCCCAGCAATTCTGGTCTGGAACAATATCATCATCACCGCCAAGAAGCACGAACATCGTGTTCTTGTTCTCCACGTAATCTTCAATACATCTTTTTAACGAAAGCTGGTCAGTTTCTTCGGGATAGTTATATACAATATCGCCCATAGATACTATCTCCGCGGGCCACCCCGATAATGTGTACCAGTCCGCCAGCGGCTCGAACTCGTCAGCTAAAAATCCCTCGGTTATAATAAGGTACTTCACGTCGTTGGAATCAACCGGCGAGAGCAAACCGTCGCCGAAAATCACATCCTCGGGATTGATTATCATCCGGGCTACAATTGACGCGAACTCAGGGGTTGGCTCAAAGCGGGATTGACCGGGGGCGTAATCAACCTGCAATGACACCCTCTCCAGCATTTCAACTCTGCCGCTTTCAGGATGATACCTCAACGGATTAATTTTGAATCCCCCGATGGAAAAACCTCTCATAGAACCCGCGC
>WJIJ01000188.1 GCA_014730345.1 Candidatus Zixiibacteriota bacterium
ATATTCGCCGAAGTTTTTATCCGGGGGAAAGCATCCTCAAGGAGATCCTTAAATCGGCTAAAAACACAAAACCTGATTGTATAACATTTGTAGGCGATGGAGAACCTACCTTGTCATTAGACCTGGGCTGGTTGATTGACCAAACCAGGAGCCGATTGAAAATTCCGATTGCCGTAATAACTAATGGTTCCCTTTTATATCGAAGAGATGTAAGAGATGACCTTGCCGAAGCTGATATAATAATTCCCTCCTTAGATGCCGGTAATGGTAGAATGTTCACTGCCATCAACAGGCATCATCCATTAATAGGCTTTGATTCGATGCTCCAGGGCTTAATCGATTTTAATCTTGATTTTAATGGAAAACTCTGGCTCGAAGTGATGCTGGTCAGTGGTAAAAACGATACCGATGAAGAACTCGTATCATTGAAAAAGGCCATTGAGAAAATCCAACCGGACAGGGTCTATATAATGACACCCATACGGCCCCCTGCGGAGCCCTGGGTCAAATGCCCGTCGCCGGACAGGATTTTAAAAGCGCAGGAGATGTTTGGGCAGGTCATTGCCATTTCCGATTTAGAATCCGGCGAATTTTATCTGGATGAGTTCGAAAATGTAAGGCAAGCCATAAAGGAAATTGGCAACCGGCATCCATTAAGACTGGAACAGGCGGAGGAAATGGAAGATGCCTTTTCAGAAGTCGGAACAATAGAAAAAATGTTGAAGGCAAATGAGATAATTAAATTTAAATACAACTCAAATATTTACCTTCTCCCCGCTCGTTTTCTAAAGAGCGAATAATTTTAAGGGAAGAAAGGAAGGTTGTTATGAACGCGGTAGATGTAAATACCAATGATATCGGGTGGAGCAACGCCCTCGATTATCCCGCGGGCGCCGAAGCGAAAGTTATGACCATGGGCGGAGGTATGGCCCCGAGGTCTATCTTACTCAAGATTCCGCCTGGTTGGGAAATGCAAAGCCATTCCCATGCTTTTACCGAATTGCATTATGTTCTGGAGGGGTCCTATGAATGCCACCATAAAGTTTATACCGAAGGCGCGTTCCGTATCATTCCCAAAGAGGTTAAACACGGCCCGTTTTCAACCAAAACGGGCGCGACCATTTTGATAATTTACTGTTCGATGAGCGAAAAATAAGGAGAGAGTATGGATGTATTTCAGCAGATGAAATTGAACTCAACTGTTCTGTCGAACAGGATTTTAATGGCGCCGGTGAAAACCGGTTTCGCGACTGCCGAGGGAGAGGTAACTTATAACCATGAAGAGTATTATCGCAGGAGAGCTGAAGGAGGGGCGGCGGGAATTATAGTTGAACCGCTCTATATAGATATCAGAGGCAAAGAGCATCCAAAACAGATAGGGATTTCCAGTTATCAACACGTGGAAGGTTTGAGCAGGCTGGCAAACGCTATCCACGAGGGCGGTTCGATGGCAATCGCCCATCTAAACCACGGAGGCCGCGCGGCCAATCCCAAGCTTTCAGGGAATCCGCCGGAAGCTCCCTCGGTCGTTGAATGCAAATCCAAGGGAACCACCCCGGTTGAAATGACAGTTGAAAGGATCGAAAAAGTCGTGCTCGGTTTCGCCGGGTCGGCAAGGCGGGCACTTGAGGCCGGATTCGATATTATCGAAATCCAATTCGGCCTCGGTTATCTTATCGCCCAGTTCCTCTCGCCGCGCACTAATTTGCGCAAGGATGCCTACGGAGGCGCCTGGCAAAACCGTTACCGCTTCGCCAGGGAAGTACTGGCGGCGGTACGGGAGGAAATAGGTCCGGAGCCCGCGTTAATAGCCCGCATCTCGGCCGCTGAACAAGTAGAGGGTGGGCTGGGTATAGAAGATGCCATAGAGCTGGCTAAGTTTCTCGAAGATAACGGCATTTCGGCCGTTCACGTTGTCAGCGGTTCCATTTGCGATTCTCCGCCATGGTATTTCCAGCACATGAGGCTTCCCGCCGGCAAGAACCTCGAATGGGCTAATCTTATCAAGAAGGAGGTCAATCTTCCGGTAATAGTCGCCGGGCGAATGGGCGACCCCGGAGAAATTCGAAATGCTATTGGAGATGAAATTGTAGACGCGGTGGCGCTGGGAAGACCTTTGATAGCCGACCCCGACCTGCCTTTAAAAATGAAGGAAAACCGTGATGAGGATGTTATCCAGTGCGGGGCATGTTTGCAGGGATGTTTGGTAAGTGTTAAATCCGGCGCCGGTATAAAATGTATCATCAATCCTGAAGTCGGCAACGAATCTGGCAAGCTCAAGAAAACCGGGATATCAAAAACCGTTGTGGTCGTCGGCGGAGGGCCCGGCGGTATTCAGGCGGCATGGACCGCCAGCCAGCGGGGTCACAAGGTAGTTCTATTCGACAAAGGCGAATTAGGGGGCGCATTCAATCTTTCGTATCTTCCTCCGGGCAAGGGGATGATGAAACGCCCCCTTTCGTCTCTTGTTCACAGGATAAAACAAAGCTCCGTAGACCTTCGGCTTTCGACCGAAGCCAGTATTGATAATGTACTGGCCGAACATCCGGATACGGTTATAATCGCCACGGGAGCCAGGCCGATTAAACTTAAAATCCCCGGCCTCAATGATTCTCTCAGCGGTGTGGATGTCCTTACCGGAAGAAAAATTCCCGGAAATCAGGTTTTGATTATTGGCGGCGGAATGGTTGGCTTGGAATGCGCCGAATTTTTGGCCAACCGCGGTCATGCGGTAACAGTAACCGAAATCTTCGGCGATGTCGCCCGCGATATGGAGCAAATCACCAAAAAACTTACCATGGCTGGATTGAACAGGCTCGGGGTGAAGATATTGACCAGGACCGAAGTCAGCCGGTTCGAGGGCAAAACAGCATTTATAAAGAAGGAACATGTGGAAAACAGGTTAGGGGAGTTCGATTCCGTCGTCGTGGCTGTAGGAACATCGCCGGTTGACGATTATGTGTCTCCACTCCGTGAGATGGGAATAAACGTGGTAATTATAGGAGATGCGAAAAAACCCGGCCAGATATCCAACGCTGTTACCGATGGCTATGAAGCCGCCGTGGCCATATAGCTCGTAATTGCGTTTACGCTACTGAGCGGCGAATCCGCTAAGAGGAAAAAGCGGGTTGAATTATAGAAGAAAGTTATTGCCGATAATGCTCATAATATAAGGCATGGAATTCTCGTTATCAGTGAAAAGATGGAATTGGTAAAGCCGACGTCGGCGTAATCCTTGCTTTTAGTTTGTGGAAGAGTGGAAGCGAAACTGATGAATGAGAATATTTCCTGAGATTCCCCGGCTGGATTAGATGAAGCCATAGAAGCGGGAGTTTCTTTACCGGTTTATCCTGCAATAAACACTTCATTTAAAAGCGGGCTGACCGGACATAAACATCCATCACAAAGGACTAAACATGTTACTACGTCGGTAGTCCTCGGTATTAAGGGCACGATGAAATACTTGCTTCGTGCGGCATATTCTTGAATCCGCCGCGGCGGGTTCATTTGCTACGCTTCGCTCCGCAGCTGAACATGCCATCCTTGATGGAGAAGTACTCTATATGGACTTTTTCAACAAGTCCTCTTAAGAACCGGAGATCGAAAACTCTTGGTATTGGCCGTTCTTTGGATTGTACGTTTTCTGAAAATCTGAAAATTGCGAGGA
>WJIJ01000189.1 GCA_014730345.1 Candidatus Zixiibacteriota bacterium
CGTGCATGTCGTGCCCGGCTCGCACCTGGTAAGCGACCTTTCGATAATTTCGCCGGTTGGCGCTCTTGATGGAGTGCTTTCATCCGGGCAGAGTTTTGTAATACGGGATACAGTTTCGATTATCGGGGAAATAGACGATGTTACCGCTACGGTTGTATTACCGGAAGACTACACCACCGTGGAACCATTGACCAAACCGGTTGTAAACGGGACTGTATCATGGAACCTGATTGCCGCGCGGGATTCGCTCGAGGTAATTAAGTCGCTTGAGGTCAGGGTAGAAGGAGAGGAATCTAACTCCGGGGAGCCGATTACATCATCTGACTGGATCGACCTTTATACGGTTAAGGCCGCGGATTTAGCTCCGGATTATTATGTTGCCGGACCTCCCTCCGCGGCCGATTTTACCCTTGACCCCGGGCAGGAATTTTCCCTGGGATTTATTTGCGGCAACCTTGGCAGGGCCGGGGTTTATCCCGGAACCGTGGAAGTTTTCTGCGCCAATAACGATTTCCAGTTCATTTCCGAAAAAACGCAGGAGTTCCATATCGACCAGGAAGTTCAATTTAATTTGAAGGCCCCGTCTTATGAAATCCCCGATTTGGTTGATATCTGGGTCGAGGTCATTGATACTCCCGATGATTCCAATTCTAATTCACCGGCGCCCATACGCAATGATTCCCTTTCGCTGAAATTCTTTGTAAAGAATCTTGTCCCGGAGTTGATTCTGGAAGGTTATACGGGCTTTTCCGGACAGGCGGCATCGGGAACCGAAGAAAGGGTTCTTGAACTCGCTTTCAGTAATAAGGACAATAACAGTTCATATTCGATCGATATATGCAAATTAAGAATGGCATCCTACAACCAGGATGCTATGCCTGTTCCTTTCAATGAATTGGCTTCATCGATTTATCTCGAGAACATCGATGGGATAAGGATAGATGGCCAGGTATTTGCCGATTCGGCTGTTGTTGAATCCTCCAATGAGATCGTAGTACCGCCCGGCGGGCATGATACCTTATCGGTTTTTGTTAAATTAAACGAAAACCTTGAAATCCACGGTTTCTCATTGAGGATTACAAGCGATGATATTTCGGCATACGCAATCCGCGACGGTTCACCACATAACCGGATAGAAGTATTAAATCCATCTGGCGAGGAATTCGATTTAATGACCGATGCGGCCGGGATAACCGGGATGAGTTTGGCTGAGAGTTATGGCAGTTACCCGAATCCATTCGACCCCCGATTTGAAGTCTGCAAGTTCTCTTATTATCTGAAGCAGAGATCGGATATCGCCCTGAAAATTTACACACTTACCGGGGAGCCGGTTTGGTCCGCTGAATTCAGCGGCAATTCAGAATATTGCCGGGAAGGAAACCACAGCGGAAATTCGACCCTGCCGCCGATTATCTGGAATGGCCGGAATGGCAGTGGTTACATGGTTCATAACGGAGTTTATATAGCGGTGTTCAAAGCATTCGCCACCGGAGAGCAGGTTAGAACAAAGGTGGCTGTCCTTAAATGATGATTAGACGCTGGAGAACTGTTCTTTTCTTATCCTTGCTTTTAATGGGAGCTTCTGTTTTATACGCTCCCTCGTGCCATGCCGGGCGCTATGAAGGCGGAGTCGAATCGATATTCAGCTACGGTTCCAGCGCGCGCGCGATGGGTATGGGAGGAGCTTTTACGGCTATTGCCGATGATGCTTCCGCCGTTTATTACAATCCTGCCGGTCTTTCTCAGCTCGAGCGTTCGGAGTTGAACGGCTTGCATGTTTCTTTATGGGAGGGTGTCAATTACGATTGTATCAACTTCGCGGTGCCCACTCTTGATTATGGTTATTTCGGGGTCGGCGTGATGCGGGTCGGGGTTGACGGAATAGTAAGACGCGATAATAATAATGTCCGCAGGGGTGAGTTTGGTTACCACCAGGAGCAGTTCCTGCTTTCCTATGCCCTGCATCTTTCAGAGAATCTGAGTTTCGGACTTAGCGGGAAGTTCAACTCACAAAGCATGGACAATCTCAATGCCACCGGTTTGAGCAGTGATATTGGGATTATGTTTAAAGTTCCGGGCTATAACCAACTCAAAGTAGGTTTTAATATTCAGGATCTTTTCTCTTCCGGCATCAAGATGAAATCATACACTGAGAACGCTCCCCTGAATTTTAAGGGCGGTTTGGGTTATGAAATATTTTTCTCCGGCATTGATAACAGGATTATCCTGGCCCTCGATTTTGTTAAAGCGGAACAGAAAGATTTACAGACAGCGTTTGGCATTGAGGCCGATTTGCGCAGTATGTTCTTCATTCGCGGGGGCTATGACAGCCGGGAGACCAATTTTGGCGGCGGAGTCGAGTTTGGCATGATCGGTATTGATTACGCCTATTTGAACAACGACGACCTTGGCGACGCCCACCGTTTCTCTTTATCCTTTAAATTCGGAAAACCTCTGTCAATACGTCTTCGAGAAAGAATCGCCAGGGAGGAGTCGATTAACGAAGAGCGTTTCGCTACATTCTCCCGCCAGGAAAAACTTTCCAATGCCAATTTCTACACCCAGCATGGTGATTCGCTCGTAAACCAGGGCGAATTTGCCGAAGCCGAAAGAGCGTATCTAAATGCCCTGGCCTGGGAACCCAATTACGAGCCGGCTAAAAAACGTCTTCGGGAAATTAACCCCGAGCTGGAGAAACTTCGCTATGCCGAACGCATGGGGCTTCGCCAGAATATGCAGGTTGAATTCGCCTTCGAGCAGGCCCGCGAGTACGCCCGGAAAGAAGAGTTTACGCTTGCCATAGGGGAACTTGATAAAATACTCGAAATCGATGAGGATAATGAACAAGCCCTTAGCCTTAAGGAGGAATATTCGCTCAGGTACGACAACATTGTCAAGGAAACCCGCCTGACCGCTTTTTCATATTATAAACAAAAAGATTATCCGGCCGCCTACCGTGAGTATCAAAAGCTTTTGGAATACGAGCCGGAAAACAGGATCGCGCGCGCGAGGCTTAATGAGGTAGCTAACAAAATCCAGGCGGCGATGCACCTGAAAGCGGGACTAAAACTATATAACAGCGGCAACTTTTCTCTGTCCGCCGCGGAATTCCAGACAGCGTTGAAACTCGATCCCGATGATGAATTCTGCCAGGAGTACCTTACGCTTTCACAAACCAGGTTGACCGGCGCCACCACCCTCGAAGAGTTAAAGCAGAATCCGGATATATGGCAGTTATATATCGATGGTATCACCCTTTACCAGAATGGCGATTACTCAGCCGCCATAAGCAAATGGGAGAGGGTCCTCGAAAAATATCCCACCAACACTAACACCCTCCGTAATATAGAACAGGCCAGAAGGTTGTCGCAGTTGAACGGGGGGCAATGATGGCACGGCACCGCCCCAAAGAACTTATCTATACTTTCCGCTCCAGCGACGAATCATTGATCGATGTTCGCCGGGTCGTGCGCAGGGCATGCCTCGATGCCGGACTCGACCAAAAAGTAAGTATGGCAATGCAGTTAGCCATTGAAGAGGCATGCAGTAATATCATCAGACATGCCTACCTTCTCGGCGAGGGCACTATCCACCTGGTAATAAATATAGAGAAGAAAAAGCTGGTTATTACGCTTATCGATACCGGCAGAAGTTTCGAATTCAACCGGGATGAAACGCCCAATCTCGATAAATATGTCAAGACCGGCCGCAAGGGCGGTTTGGGTTTGTATCTCATCCGCAAGGTAATGGACGAGGTCGATTACAATCAGGTTGAAGGCGAAAATCATCTGCGGATGGTTAAATATCTCGGCAAAAAGAAAAAAATCCGCCATCATGTGCCGTCTTCTTCTAAAAGCCGGCTCTCTTTCCGGACCAAATTCTCCCTGACCGCGGCCATGAGCATTATGTTAATTATTGGCGGAATCTTTCTTTACCTGAACTACCGCTTGAATGAAGATACCCGGCTGGCGATGTATAATCAAACACTCAATTCCATGGAAGCGCTTGCCGCCGGTCTCGCGGATAAAATGATTTTACATGATGAGTTGGAGTTGGCAACTTCGGTAAAGAACGCCGCCCAGCAGATGGATAATATCGAGTTTTTAACCGTGGTGGATACCGATGGAATAATCTGGGCGGACGCTCACGACCAACAGCTTTTACTGACGAAGTTTGAATATCCGACCGGCGATACGCCCCCAAAATCAAGCGAATATGTTACCTATCACGATTCGGCCGGCCAACTGATGCATCTTCTGTCGGTGCCGGTTGAGCACCTGGGCAAAGTTCAGGGAGCGGTGCTTACCGCCGTGAGTGAAAAATCCCTGGCCCGGGCAGTTCAGGCTGAAAGGGAAGGATTGATCTATGTCAGCCTCGGAGCGCTGGGAGTGGCGTTTGTTATCATTTACCTCATCGCCCATTACTACGTCCGGCCGGTGAGAAAACTCTCAGATTCGGTAACCCGGATCGGGGAAAGCGGGAAATTTGAAGGCGAATTGGATGTCGAGGGTCAGGATGAAATTTCAGAAATCGCCCGGGCGTTCAACGAAATGGCAAAACGTTTCAGGGAACAGCAAAAGACTGTTGTGCAGGAAGAACGGATACGGGCTGAAATCTCAACTGCCCAGGATATCCAGCAGGCTCTTTTGCCCAAGAAATTCCCGGATGTCCCCGGATATGAAATAGCCACCATCTACAGGCCATCGCAGAATGTCTCCGGTGATTATTTTGATTTCCTGAAGGTCGATGACCGGCACCTGGGTATCGTGGTGGCTGATGTCTCCGGCAAAGGAATTCCGGGCTCTCTGGTAATGACCATGTTGCGGACAGCCCTGAGGCTGGAGACAAGAAATCAACTATCCCCCGAACACGTTCTTGAAAGGGTAAACTCCCTTATCAGCGAAGATGTCCGCAAGGGTATGTTTATTACCGCCTATTACATGATTCTTGATATCGAAAGCAGGACTGTTTCATTCTGTTCGGCGGGGCATAATCCAATGGTACTGTACCGTCCTTCGGAGGGAGACTGTTTCCTGTTCAATCCTCCGGGAATCCCGCTGGGAATGCACCTTCCGCGCGAACACTCATTCGGCGAGAGGATGGAATCCGGTCTGTTGAAACTGCAATATGACGATATGCTGGTAGTTTACACTGATGGAATAACCGAGAGCAGGGACCCGGATGGCAACCAGTTCGGAGAACGCCGCCTGGTCGAATTTATCAAGGAAAACAGCGGAATGCACCCCAGGGAATTCGTAAAGAAGCTCGAAAATGAATTGAGCAAGTTCACCGGTCACCGGGAGCTGGAGGATGACATAACCCTGGTGGTGATTAAGGAGAAAACCGAAGCCGATGTAATCCTGCTCAATAAAAGAAAGCGGCTCATGCAACTCGTGGAGAGCGGGGAGATGACCGTGGAGCAGGCATGCCAGCAGGAAGGAATCTCCGAGGAAGCCTTCTATAGATATTACCAGAAGTGGAAATCCGAAGGAGAAGACGGCCTGGTGGAGATACTCGGCGTCGATAACCGGGATGAACCGCCGATGATAAGTTACAGCCATTCGGAATTTCTCCGGAGGATAGTCAGCGATCTTCCGCAACTCAATGCCGAAGGTATCTATGAGAAAATGAAGGAAAGATTGAATGGCAAAAATATATCTATCGAAGCCATAAATGCTGAATTAAAACGCCTGCATCTCGATACCGAAGCGCGCAGAATTCGATTCTCACTGCGGACCGAATCGGACGGCATTCATGACCCCGGCGGTTTGCTTATCAAGGGCAATGATGGCCTGAACCGTGAAAAAATTATCGAGGAGCGAAAAACTCGTCTCAAGGAGTTGCTCAAGGAAGATAGCGAACACAAAATAATTTTGGACGATAACTACGATGTGCGCCTTATCGACCGTGACGAATTAATAAGCAATCTCCTTAACTTAAACAGGAATTTCGGCGATACCGAAATCGCCCGGCTATCCCGGCGAATTATTGATTTGCTGGCGGGGATGCGTTCAGTTTCCCCTGATGAATCGAACAAATAGCCTGAATTAATATAAACGGGGCCGCAATCTGTCTAAATGGCGCGTTAAGTTAATTGTGAAATAAGCCTTTACATTGGGAAAGATTTGATTTACAATATAATAGTATTGCTTGACTATTATAAAGTATACACTTAAGAAGGCTTTATAAATGCCGAATAATTTTATGTAGGTTACATGGATTATATGTACAAGGAAAATACAATTTCCCGGAGCGAGAAATGAGCGATATCAAAATTTCGTTGGATCACACCGGCCCAGAAAATGAACTTACCATGGTCAGGGTCGATGGCGTTATCGATACGATGACTGCCACGGAGTTGGAAAAAGTAATAAATTCCCTTTTGGAACAGAAGCGTTTTTACATCATCATCGATCTCGCCGGTGTCGACTATATCTCTTCCGCGGGCTGGGGAATTTTTATTTCCAACATTCGGGAAATACGTCAGCAGGGTGGTGATATAAAGCTCGCGCGGATGATTCCCAATGTCTACGAGATATTCGAACTTCTCGAGTTTGACAGCATTTTAAAGGCATTCGACAGCCTCGAGGAAGCCAAGACCGATTTTAAATATATCGGTGAGCAATCCAGTTCGCCTATATTATCGAAAGAAGACCGCTCCGCGTCTTCAAACTCGAATTCCGATAGTTCCAGCGCTACGGTTACCACGGTTACCGAAGCCCGAAAAACTGAACCGGTTCCACAGGAAGACCAGGAAATCAAGCCGGAAATTCCGTTGCGGGAACGGTCTTTCGACCAGAAGATTAAGAAAGTCATAAAATCCGATCCTTTTCTGAGCATTTCCGGTATTAAGAGCGAATTAAAATCCGAAAAGTACGGCGGTGAATCTGCGGGCTGGTTCAAAGTATTCTGGTGGTTATACAGCAATAACATGTTATCCAACAAAAGCCGTTATCGCTTCAGCAAACGAGAATTTTAGCGGCGAGTTCATTTACAACTCACGATAACGCTTCTCCCGGAACTAATCTATGGGCATTGAACGCCTGAACCGAAAACTAAAACGCATTGGTTTATTTATTCTCGTCTTAGCGGCAGTGCTTGCCGCAATTTTAATTTTAGGCAGTTTGCCTGAAATACGCCAGACCCTTGCCGGCAGACTGCTCCTGCCGGTGGCCGGGGTCCTCGGCTTATGTATCGCCGGTTTGGCGATGTATCTCTATTATTCAACCCGCTATAAAATTAAGCCTATTTCTCCCGAGGAACGCGAATTGTTCGAAGGGATCCTGCGATGGAACAAACCCGGCTTTATCGAACCACTGGAATTGGTTCGCATGGATTTCCGCCAACTCGAAAAAATACTAAAATCACCCCGCGGAGTTCTTTACATTGATGAGGATTACGAACTGATACCCATCGCCTCTTTCGGGACTATGCAGACCAAGCCGTCGAAAATACATCTGACCGATGATTCTTATGACTACTGGGGTAACATCGAGAAACTCTGTCCTCTAACCGGTGAAATCAAAAACCTGTTCTATTGGGGCGCGGAATATGGTATCGCTTTCCGTTCGCCTTCGGGTATTACCGCGGTCGCGGTTTTCGGAGAGGTTGAGATGTTCTCCGAAAGCGGTTTTAAATCCGAAATATTCCAGATGATTATAAATAGAATCGCCCTGGAGCTGGATTATACCGTATCCAGGTTCAAATTTTTGCAATCCCGGCGCAAAATTAAAGAACTTTACAACGAGAACAGTAGTTTACGAAGGGATTTAAAGCGAAAGGTTTACGATATAAACGCGATTTTCAAGGAATCATCGAACCTGTATACGATTCTCAGTGAGAATAAACTTTTAAACTCATTTATGTTGATGATAGTTGGACAGCTGGCCATAAAAAGCGCCGCCATTTTCTGCAAAGACGCTGAAACCGGGTACTATACTCCTAAGTATTGGCGGGGCGTTCCCAAAGAAGATGTTAAGAAATTGAAGTTCGACTCCCGGGGAAGCCTGATTCAAAACCTGCATTCGCTAAGCAGGCCGACGACTATCGAAGAACTCGAAGGCGCGTTAGAAGATGACCCCGAATTTTACAAACTTAAGGAATCCGGGGTGCGGGCTATCAGCAAGATAAACGCCGCCGGGTCAACCTTTGGTTACCTGCTGACCGGTGAAAAATCGAACGAGGATAAATACCGTAAGGCCGAATTGAAGATGATATCCATATTGGTCAATATCGCCTCGTCTGCCCTGGAAAATATCCAGAACTACCGGATAATCGAGGAATTATCTTTTACCGACAGCATGACCGGCCTTTATAATTACAGGTATTTCTATAAACGCTTGAACGAGGAAATATTCCGTGCCAAGCGTTACTTCCGCAGTCTCGCCCTGGTTATTTTCGATATCGATGATTTTAAATCCTATAATGATAATTACGGCCACCAGGCCGGCGACGCGGTACTCAAACAGCTTGGCTCATACCTGCGAAAAGCGGTACGGGCTATTGACGTGGTTTGCCGATACGGCGGTGAGGAATTCTGCGTGATAATGCAGGAAACAACCGATGCCGAAGTGCGTACGTTTATCAGCAGGCTCAGAACGCGAATAGCCCGGCATAAGTTTGAAAGCGAGTTTCTGGAAAGAAGCCAGAATATAACCGTATCAGTCGGCGCGGCTATTTATCCCGCCGATGCCGATACGCCCGACAAACTTATATATTGCGCGGATATGGCTATGTTGAAAGCTAAAAGCGATGGCAAAAATATTGGAAGGATGTATTCAGATATTTCCCGTAATGGCCGCGAAAATATAGAGATAGCCGGAACGGATGAATAGCCTTTCAAGCATTCCCATAAATGGGTCGATAGAATATATACAACTTGACTTTAAAGGGCAGTTTCTTTAAGCTTTAACTAAACAGGGAAATTTGGTGTAAGGAAGTACCATTGAAATACTTATCCATGGAGAATATGATGAATTCGAAAGTGATATGCACGATTGTTATAGCGTTGATTGCGCTCAACATTCCCCAGGCCGGCGCGGAAGATTATACTGTGGGAGCGGGCGACGTCCTCACCCTGAATTTCTGGCAGCAACCCGATTTGAATACCGTGGTAACCGTGCGCCAGGACGGCAAAATCGCGGTGCCGGTTATCGGCGAATTAACAGTGGAGGGGATGACCACTTCGGAAATCGCAGATGAAGTTGTAGATAAAATGACCTTTTATAACCCCAATATTTCCCAGGCGACCGTTGTGGTTACCGAATTCAACAGCCGTACCGTCTATGTTACCGGGCAGGTGAACAATCCCGGAGAGCTGAATTTCGAAGTTTTTCCTAATGTCTGGGAGGCTATTCAGAGAGCGGGCGGAGCTACCGAGGAAGCGGACCTTTCGCGGGTAAGGCTCATAAGAGGCGATACAGGGAAAATACGAACTCTCGATATTGAAAAATACCTGCGTGAAGGAGATTTAACAGGTATTCCAAAACTTTCTAAAAATGATAATGTGGATATTCCCCGCTATGCCCTTACCGGCGGAGAAGGGGTTATCCCTCGTGATTTTGAGGGACGCAAAGTGTTTTTTGTCTATGGCGCTGTAGCCCGCCCGGGAGTAATGAATCTCGACCAGGGATTGGATGTGCTCGATGCCATCGTCCTCGCCGGCGGTCCCACCGAAGGCGCGAAACTTTCTAAAGTGAGGGTTATCAGCAAAGCCAATCCCTACAGCCAGGTAGCCACTGTTAATTTGGATCAATATTCCAAACAGGGCTTGCCGGCGCGAATCCCCCTCAAACCGGAGGATACCATAGTGGTTCCCCGCGGACAAGGGGTATGGGGTTCGGTTTATGGTGTCATACGGGAAGTACTGCCGATTATCGCGACCACCTCGGCAACCATACTGGCTATAGCGGCGTATAATAACAGGGATTAAGTTAAAATGAATAGCAAAAATAATTCACAATCCATAGATTTAAGGGAATATGCCAATATATTGATGAAGCGGAAAACGCTGTTGATTTTTCCGTTGATTATCACCGTGCTTACCGTGATGGCCGCCAGCTATTTCATCAGCCCCGTCTATCAATCATCCACTACCATCCTCGTGGCCGAAAGCAGTCTGCTCGCGCCTGCTTTCGAGCGTATCATGCCCGGGGAAGGCAACCGGATGAACCGCGACCAGAGGAATGAAAGGCTCAACACTATTCGAAATCAAATAATGTCTTCCTCCCACCTTTCCATTCTTATCAGGCGTCTCAATATTCCCATTTCTGATAATATCAAGGAAACCGTAACAAATTTACATCGCCAGTTCCCCGAAATTTCGGAGCTCGAGCTTGCCCAAAAGATACAGATTGAGCAGATACGCGAGAGAATAAGCGTGGGATTTAAAGGTTCCAACTTAGTCCAAATTTCCGCCGAAGCTGAATCTCCGGTAATGGCCGCTGATATGGCCAAGACCCTCGCCCAGATATATATAGACGAATCTTTGGCCAGCGAGCTTGTGGGGGTCAAGGGCGCGATGGATTTCGCCGATGAAATGCTCGCGGTTTACAAGGAACGTCTTGACCAATCAGAAACAGCCTTGAGAAGATTCGAACAAAGCCAGTTGAAAAGAAACGTGGAACAGGATACATCTATAGCGAGAAATCTCTCCGAGATTAAATCGGCTATCGATGCCACCGACCTGGAAATAAGGACACTCGAAAAAAGTATCGATGAAATCCGTACCGAGCTGGTCAAGGGCGGAATCCGCTCCCCGCAAATAGATTATTCCAGGGACCTGACCGACAAAAAATTCGAGCTTTTAAACGGAATCGGCGAATTAACAGACCTTTTAGCCAAGTATTCCTGGCGGGATGCCAAGGTTGTCAATGTAAACCAGCTCGCCCGCCAGAGGCTGGAATCTATCGAAGCCGAGGTTAATAACCTTTCTATCCAGCAATACCCCAACCTGAGTACATACCAGCGTCAGAAAATCGCTGATCTCGAGTACCAGACCATACGGCTGTCCTTCATGCGCGAAAAGCTTACGGTCCTGAACAGCGCGGTTGATGAAGTTAAAGATATAGTCGCCATGGACCCTGCCCTGCGCCAGCGCCATAACCAGCTTCAACGGGAGGTCACGGAAAACCGGCGTGTATATGAACTTTTCTCCGAGCAGTTGACCGGTTCGCAGATTAACCAGGCCGCTACCCGCGCCGAAGCCGAAACAAAATTCAAGATTATCGAGCCCGCCGCTATTCCCACCGCGCCCATACGCCCTAACAGGGTAAAACTGGCCGGTATTGGCGCGGTACTCGGCTTCGCCCTCGGGCTTGGGGGAATATTACTTGTTGAATTCATGGATAACAGTTTTCATAAAGTTGAAGAAGTTGAATCTTACCTCGGGTTAAGGGTTATAGGAACCATCCCGAGGATGGAGACTCCATTCGCTTACAAAGGAAGCGGACGCGTTTGGGTTTTTGCAGGGACTGCTGTTTCGTTGTTATTGCTTGCATTTGTAATCTTCATGAGCAGACAGAGCTAAGAGGGAATATTTATTATGGCTTTCGTGGGAGTTGAAAACAGGATAAACAGCGGCGATAATGAATACTTGCTGAAGACCGCCAACGATATCGCGGAAAGTAAAATCGTAAGCGTTTTGTTTAACGATGGCGGTATCGTCAATACTATTGAAAAATCCTATGAAAACGGGGAAATGGATACCTCGGTTATCTCCGAGATGGTTCACGGCGTTCATACCGAGAGAAAAAGCTATATCGAAATGCTTATCGAGTTCAGCGGTAATCTACCGGAAGCCATGGACAACGCTCTATGGCGGGACAGGATCGGCCGCGGATTTTTCGAACTGGGTATGTTTCCGGAAGCAGAGGAGGAGTTTAAAAAAGCGGTTGAACGCAATGCCAAATACGCCAATGCTTACAACAATCTCGGTAGAACCTTGATGAATTTGGAAAAATTCAACGCGGCCATAGGTTATTACGAAGTCGCCGTGCAACTCCAACCCGAATATGCGGATTACTATGTTGACCTCGCCGAAGCCTACTTGAAATCGGGCAGGTGTAAAGATACAGTCAAGGCCTGTGACATAGCTTTGAAAATAAATGTTTATTACGCCAGGGCGTATTACATCCGCGCGCTGGGGATTATCCTTAATAGCCTTAACCGTGAAGATTTCGAACTTTCAAAAAATTACAAAGAGAACGCCAAAAAGGATCTGAACAAGGCGGTAAGCATCGACCCTACGCTAAAAATGGGCGGGTTTGAGCGCGCCCTCCAACTTCTCGATCAGGAAAGGTTAAGAGAAGCTTTTGAGAATATACAGGTGCCTCACATATCCAACGGTTTCGAGGAATATTCACAAAAGAAACTGGCCACCTATATCAAACTGGCTTCTTCCTTTGACTCAGTCAAAGAAGAAGATATACGCAGATACATCTCTTACCTTGAATCCAGGATAAGCGAGAATCCGCATTTCGCGGACCTTCATAATGAACTGGGAGCGGCCTACACCGTCCTTGCCCGCTTGATCAATATCCGGGCGGCAGAGCATTATCGTAAGGCTCTCGAGGTGAATCCAGCTTTTAAGAAGGCGCAGAAAAATTTGAAACTTACCGAGAACGACGAGCGGGGCACCGAATTATTATTAAGAGCAGTATTAGGAACAAGGGATTTGTAAATTGAAAAACAAGAACAAAAATTCGATTCTGCCATATTACGACAGGGAAGCGCCCGAGGTTATCGAAGCCCGGCGGTTGATTTCCAATATATCGCACATGACCTCCAGCAAAGAAGGCAAACCGCAAATCATAGCTATTACCAGCGCTACCCTCGGCGAGGGAAAATCAACAATAGCCAGCTTGATGGCCCTTACCGCCTCCGACCATACCGATAAACGGGTTCTGCTGGTGGATACCGATATAAGGCGGCCCAAAATCCATGAGTTGTTTAACCTGAACGTTGTTGGAGGTTTTATAGATGTTCTTAATAACGGTTTGGCGTTAAAAGACAGCTTTAAATCTACTCCATTGGAAAATCTAAAGGTGATCACCGCCGGCAAAAGGCAGGCATCGCCATCAAAGTTTATAAACAATGACAACATCAAAGCATTTTCTGAAGAAGCTAAATTTTATTTCGATTTTATTATAATGGACTGCGCGCCCATAGTGCCGGTTTCGGATGTAATCGATCTTTCTCCCGAAATCGATGGGGCGCTAATGGTTATAAAAGCGGGGAAAACGCCCAGGGAAGTTACCCAGCGGGCGGTTGACCTTCTTTCCAACGCAGGGGTCAATATTCTCGGTGTCATTTTAAACGATGTGGGCAGGGTACTGCCATACTACTATGATTACAGCTACTATAATTATCAGAGTTCTTCTGCAGGGGTAAAAAAGTCCCGCAAACGCAAGATTAAAGAATAACTGTATTAGTATTACTAAAATTACATTAAGCCTCTAAAAACGGGAACAACCCTTATGATTACTCGGTTAGTAAGGTCTGATGAATTTTAGTGATAATAAATATTTTTACAATTTTCTAATTTTTTTAGTTGACAAATCAATAATTTTACATTAATGTTCGCAGGTTTTGAAAGACCCTTCGGAAATGATTAAGTTGTGCAGTTAGTTTTATCAATGATTCCAGGGCGTATGTTTTATTCTTCGGTAAGACGGGTGTTGTAAATAACGGTACTATATTCTTACGAACTTATTGTAAAACTGCACAAAATACGAATAGAATTGCATAATTATACATAACGGTGGAAATTTAATTTTCTTCGAGAATGATGGTTGATTATCTCGTGACATACTCAATAAAACGTAACACCTTGATTTTGAACAAAATAGAGTTATGTGCCCCTCTTATGAAGACGCATCTCATTAATTTTGGATTAATCCGGAAAGGGATTAATATGCTGGCAGTGATTTTGCTTATCTTAGACCAAACGCCGCGAATTCGTGGCACGCTTAATTCCGGAACTAAATTTAACGGAAAGGGGCTTTCATGAGCGTAAAACTGAAAACTGGACCTAAATTAGAAAGTTACCAAAGTGTGGACAACTATGGCTTTACCGGCAGTAGCGCCCGAAGCACATATCCCGGCATTTACAGCCCTTGGCTGGGAATAAGCGGTATTGTCTCCTGGGGATCGGGAGAACTTTCCGGCTGGTTTACTTACCTCTGGTTCATGTTGAATGAATATGTATTTTCAAACCTCGTCCTCTTTGGGGCTCTGGGGTTTTTTGTAATATTTCCCTCGAATGCTGTAATCGCCTTAAAAAAGAAATTAAGCGAACGCGAACTGGGGATGATGTTTAAACGGGCAGTAGACGTAACCGGCGCCTTATCCGGGTTGTTGCTGTGTTTTCCGGTCTTTATTATACTTCCGGTTCTGATAAAGCTCGATTCTCCCGGCCCGGTCTTTTTCCGCCAGCTTCGTGTCGGCTTCAACCGCAGGCGTTCCGACCGCAGAAGCATGGAAATTCCGGCCGCCCGCGACAGAAGAAGCAACGACCGTCGCCAGAACAACCTTTACGGCAAGCCTTTCATGATTTACAAATTCAGGACCATGCGCCAGGATGCCGAAAAACATTCCGGCCCGGTTTGGGCTTCCAAGAATGACCCCCGCATCACTCCCCTGGGACGTTTCCTGCGCGCTTCGCGCCTTGACGAAATACCCCAGTTGATCAATGTGCTGAAAGGCGAGATGAGCCTCGTAGGCCCCCGCCCGGAAAGACCATACTTCATCGAGAAACTTCGCACCCAGATAGATTTTTACGAATCGCGCATGAATGTCAAGCCGGGAATTACCGGGCTTGCCCAGGTCGAGCATGGTTACGACCAGGATATCGACGATGTGCGCAAGAAAGTCAACTTCGACCTTGAGTATATACGCAGATGGAATGTTTACCACGACTTCAAGATTATGCTCAAAACCGTAGTGGTCATGGTTGGCGGCCGCGGGATGTAAGTCCCCTCTAAATAGAAAAATAAAATTTGAATGCCGGCTCGATGAAGCCGGCATTTTTTATTCTGTTTTTATTACCTGTTTTCTGCAACCGAAGGTTTATGCCCCTCTGGCGTATTTGCCATTGATCTAACTTTCCTTGGTAGCTGACGGCTTGTAATACGCCTTGTAGACGACCTCGTTTTTTAGTTAAAACAGCCGACCCGAATTAAGCGGTTGCGCATTCATGCCGGTAGCTTGCCGAATTCTCAAGCCGGGGAGTTAACAAATTCTATGCGAAATTGAATATTTAATTTCACACGTCTAAAGGGATTTTATTTTTTCCGGCATAGGGAACCGGGGAATGAGAAATTGGGACGTAATCAAGGTTTTCGTGAACAAACGAGCGGGTTATCCGTTTATATATGGAACGATGCTCTCGGCGGGAATTTAATTTTAGTATTGATGCTAAAGATTTGCATCGATATGCCGACTGAATTTTTAGAGAGCTTCGTTGGTTAAACTTTGCACAGAAAATAATTTGATATTTTTTCACAATTTCTCTTGACAAGCCCAAAGTTATTTATATATTGGGGTTTTGTCATCAGTAAATTGGTGGCGATTTTTTGTCTCTCGAAATTAGTAGGGAGCGAGGTTCTTTGGAAACCGAATAGTATGCAGGAGCAGTACATTTAAGATGCGGGTCCCGTCCCGATGGAGATCGGGACAGCCTGGTTGACTGGCAGTCAGCCGGGAGGACTTTGAAGCCATAAATTCCGAACGCAATACTGTGTTCGCTGAAACAGGAAAAAATTAGTTTATATTACGGAGAGTTTGATCCTGGCTCAGAACGAACGCTGGCGGCGCGCCTCATACATGCAAGTCGAGCGAGAAAGCCCGCTTCGGTGGGTGATTAAAGCGGCGAACGGGTGCGTAACACGTGGGCAACCTGCCTTTAGGTCTGGGATAAGCCGCCGAAAGGGGGTCTAATACCGGATAATACCTTTCTATCGCATGGTAGAAAGTTCAAAGACCGCTTGCGGTCGCCTGAAGATGGGCCCGCGGCCTATTAGCTAGTTGGTGAGATAACAGCCCACCAAGGCTGCGATGGGTAGCCGTCCTGAGAGGGTGAACGGCCACACTGGGACTGAGATACGGCCCAGACTCCTACGGGAGGCAGCAGTAGGGAATATTGCGCAATGCCCGAAAGGGTGACGCAGCGACGCCGCGTGGGTGATGAAGCTTCTTGGAGCGTAAAGCCCTTTCAGAAGGGAAGAACCGCATGGAGGTGAACCTCCGTGCCTGACGGTACCTTCAGAAGAAGCTCCGGCTAACTCCGTGCCAGCAGCCGCGGTAATACGGAGGGAGCAAGCGTTGTTCGGAATCACTGGGCGTAAAGGGCGCGTAGGCGGACCGGTGAGTCAGGTGTGAAAACCCGGGGCTTAACCCCGGGCCTGCACTTGATACTATCGGTCTTGAGTACGAGAGAGGAAAGCGGAATTCCAGGTGTAGCGGTGAAATGCGTAGATATCTGGGAGAACACCGGTGGCGAAGGCGGCTTTCTGGCTCGATACTGACGCTGATGCGCGAAGGCTAGGGGAGCAAACAGGATTAGATACCCTGGTAGTCCTAGCGGTAAACGATGGGCACTAGGTGTTGGAGGACTTACCCCTTCAGTGCCGCAGCTAACGCATTAAGTGCCCCGCCTGGGGAGTACGATCGCAAGATTGAAACTCAAAGGAATTGACGGGGCCCCGCACAAGCAGTGGAGTATGTGGTTTAATTCGATGCAACGCGAAGAACCTTACCTGGGCTTGACATCAACTGGAAAGCCATAGAGATATGGCCCCCTCTTCGGAGGTCGGTTGACAGGTGCTGCATGGCTGTCGTCAGCTCGTGCCGTGAGGTGTTGGGTTAAGTCCCGCAACGAGCGCAACCCCTGTCCATAGTTACCAGCGGTTCGGCCGGGCACTCTATGGAGACTGCCTCGGTTAACGAGGAGGAAGGTGGGGATGACGTCAAGTCCTCATGGCCCTTACGTCCAGGGCTACACACGTACTACAATGGCCGGTACAGAGGGTCGCAATGCCGCAAGGTGGAGCCAATCCCTAAAGCCGGTCCCAGTTCGGATTGGAGTCTGCAACTCGACTCCATGAAGGTGGAATTGCTAGTAATCGCGAATCAGCATGTCGCGGTGAATACGTTCCCGGGGCTTGTACACACCGCCCGTCAAGCCACGGAAGTCGGGAGTACCCGAAGTCGTTAACCCAACCGTAAGGAGGGAGACGCCGAAGGTAAAACCGATGACTGGGGCTAAGTCGTAACAAGGTAGCCGTAGCGGAAGCTGCGGCTGGATCACCTCCTTTCTAAGGAGCACGGTGTGAATTATCACAACCGAGGTAAGACGCATCTTTTTCTCCTGCGTACTATTCGGTTTCTCAGAACCTTATGGTTCTTTGAAATCAGATGTTTAACCGGCCCTGAAGGTCGGAAAATAATGCGCCTGTGGATAAACCGGCGACAGGTTTCTGGGCCTTTAGCTCAGTCGGTTAGAGCGCATCCCTGATAAGGATGAGGTCGGTGGTTCAACTCCACCAAGGCCCATTTAAAATGTTCTTTGATAAACGAGTATGAAACATCTCTAATGGTAAAAGCGCGCGAGTGCTTATGCGGGGATGTAGCTCAATTGGGAGAGCGTCGGCTTTGCAAGCCGAAGGTCACCGGTTCGATCCCGGTCATCTCCATAGAGTATATAAATTTAGATATGACTGCTCTTTGACAACTGAATAGGAAATTGCAAGGCGTCTTCAACGACGAAAAATAAATGATTAGGATCAAACCGCTTTTAGTGATTTACGGTAAGATATGGTCAAGTTACTAAGGGCGCATGGCGGATGCCTTGGCACGAAGAGGCGATGAAGGACGTGGTAAGCTGCGATAAGCCTCGGGTAGTTGCAAACAAGCTTAGACCCGGGGATTTCCGAATGGGGAAACCCGGCACAGGTAATACTGTGTCATCCCTTGGATGAATACATAGTCCTTGGGAGGCGAACGAGGGGAATTGAAACATCTTAGTACCCTCAGGAAAAGAAATCGAAGAGATTCCCTGAGTAGCGGCGAGCGAAAGGGGAACAGCCCAAACCGGTGGACACGTTAAAGCGTGCAGGCGTTGTGTTGCCGGGGTAGTGGGACCCTTCTGGGGAATCTGCATGTTCCTCGGGGAGTTACAAAATCATCTGTTAGGCGAATGATGTGGGATAATCAACCATAGAAGGTGACAGTCCTGTAGCCGGAAGCCGATGATCTCCCGAAGGTGTTCCCAAGTAGGGCGGGTTAAGTGGAATCCTGTTCGAATCTGCCCCAACCACGGGGTAAGGCTAAATACTCCTTCGTGACCGATAGCGGACCAGTACCGTGAGGGAAAGGTGAAAAGTACTCCTGACCGGAGAGTGAAATAGAACCTGAAACCATGTGCCTACAAGCTGTGGGAGCTTAACCAGAGACCTTCGGGTCCCTGGAGCAGTGACCGCGTGCCTATTGAATAATGATCCAGCGAGTTATTGTATGTTGCTTGGTTAAGCCAGACACTGGCGGAGCCGAAGCGAAAGCGAGTCTGAAGCGGGCGAGTTAGTAGCATGCAGTAGACCCGAAACTGAGTGATCTATGCATGGCCAGGATGAAACTCAGGTAAAACTGGGTGGAGGTCCGAACCCACCAGCGTTGAAAAGCTGGGGGATGAGCTGTGCATAGGGGTGAAAGGCCAATCAAACTCAGAGATAGCTGGTTCTCCCCGAAATATCTTTTGGGATAGCCTCGTGTTAGATTAACGGAGGTAGAGCACTGAATGGGTAAGGGGCCCTACCAGGTTACCGACCCCAACCAAACTCCGAATACCGTTAACTTGATGCACGGGAGTCAGCCAGTGGGGGATAAGCTCCATTGACAAAAGGGAAACAACCCAGACCGCCGGTTAAGGCCCCCAAGTTCGGGCTAAGTGGCAAAGGAGGTGGAATTACTTAAACAGCTAGGATGTTGGCTTAGAAGCAGCCATCATTGAAAGAGTGCGTAATAGCTCACTAGTCTAGTGATTCTGCGCCGATAATTACCGGGACTAAGCCCGGCGCCGAAGCCGCGGGATCCGTAAGGATCGGTAGGGGAGCATTCTGTTGTAGGGCGAAGCTCGACCGTAAGGCCGGGTGGACGAAACAGAAGAGATTATGCTGGAACGAGTAGCGATAAAGACCGCGAGAAACGGTCTCACCGTAAGCCTAAGGTTTCCTGAGGAAGGTTAATCCACTCAGGGTTAGTCGGACCCTAAGCCGAGGCCGAAAGGCGTAGGCGATGGAAAAGCCGTCAACATTCGGCTACCACCTCGAAAGTGTTTGAGCTATGGGGTGACGCAGGAGTGCAAGGCCAGCCATCTGTTGGATTAGGTGGTTTAAGCCCGTAGGGAGCGGGGATAGGTAAATCCGTCCTCGCATATCCCGAGAGGCGATGAGGAGTCCGTAAGGACATAAACTGGCCCCAATCAGACTGCCGAGAAAAACCTCTATGTTAGCTTTCAGGGTGACCGTACCGTAAACCGACACAGGTAGGCGGGGAGAGAATCCTAAGGTGCTCGAGAGAACCCTTGTTAAGGAACTAGGCAAAATGACTCCGTAACTTCGGGAGAAGGAGTGCCTCTTATCCGTGAACTTCCTTGCGTGGTGAGCGGAAAGAGGCCGCAGAGAAGTGGCCTGGGTGACTGTTTACTAAAAACAAATGTCTATGCTAAGCCGCAAGGCGATGTATATGGACTGACACCTGCCCGGTGCTGGAAGGTTAAGAGGAGGGGTTATCTTCGGAGAAGCTCTGAATCGAAGCCCCAGTAAACGGCGGCCGTAACTATAACGGTCCTAAGGTAGCGAAATTCCTTGTCGGGTAAATTCCGACCTGCACGAATGGTGCAACAACTTGGGCGCTGTCTCAACAAGGGGCTCGGCGAAACTGTAGTAGCGGTGAAGATGCCGTTTACCCGCATCGGGACGGAAAGACCCCGTGAACCTTTACTATAGCCTGATATTGGATCTTGGTACAATATGTGTAGGATAGGTGGGAGGCTTTGAAGCTGGCACGCCAGTGTCGGTGGAGCCATCGGTGAAATACCACCCTTGTTGTGTCGTGGTTCTAACTCTGATCCGTGAATCCGGATTGAGGACAGTTTCAGGTGGGTAGTTTGACTGGGGCGGTTGCCTCCTAAATTGTAACGGAGGCGCCCAAAGGTTCCCTCAGGCTGGATGGTAATCAGCCACAGAGCGTAAAGGTATAAGGGAGCTTGACTGCGAGACATACAGGTCGAGCAGGTGCGAAAGCAGGGCTTAGTGATCCGGCGGTAGCGCGTGGAAGTGCCGTCGCTCATCGGACAAAAGGTACTCCGGGGATAACAGGCTTATCTCCTCCGAGAGTTCACATCGACGAGGGGGTTTGGCACCTCGATGTCGGCTCATCACATCCTGGGGCTGGAGAAGGTCCCAAGGGTTCGGCTGTTCGCCGATTAAAGTGGTACGTGAGCTGGGTTTAGAACGTCGTGAGACAGTTCGGTCCCTATCTGATGCGGGCGCAGGATACTTGAGGGAAGCTGACTTCAGTACGAGAGGACCGAGTTGGACAAACCTCTGGTGCACCAGTTGTCGTGCCAACGGCACAGCTGGGTAGCCACGTTTGGCAGGGATAAGCGCTGAAAGCATCTAAGCGCCAAGCCCATCCCAAGATTAGGTATCCCGTCGCAAGACCTGAAGGCTCCTGGGAGATAACCAGGTCGATAGGCCATAGGTGTAAGTGCAGTAATGTACTCAGCCGAGTGGTACTAATCAGCCGTGCGACTTGACCTTAAAATTTCTCTAACGGTTTATCCCGATCATTTCCTTGCAGTTTCCTATTCTGTTGCCGAAGAGCAATCATAATAGTAGGTCGGCGGGCTTGCCCCCGGCACATTGTAGGACGGGTTCCGAGTTTAGCGGGAAACCCGACGATGACAACTGAACAAGATTTCCGGTGGTAATTGCGGAGGGACCATCCGCCGCGGCGGATTCCCATTCCGAACACGATTACCTTTGACAACTGAACAAGATTTCCGGTGGTAATTGCGGAGGGGCCACACCCGTTCCCATTCCGAACACGGCAGTTAAGTCCTCCAGCGCCGATGGTACTGCTCCCTTGCAGGAGTGGGAGAGTAGGACGCCGCCGGGTTATATTAAACCCCCGCCTTCACGGCGGGGGTTTTTTATTATGATTGACAACAAAC
>WJIJ01000190.1 GCA_014730345.1 Candidatus Zixiibacteriota bacterium
ATGGTGATGCCGGGAGACAACATAACGTTGAAGGGCAAGTTGATAACGCCGATAGCGATGGAGGAAGGATTGCGTTTTGCTATCCGCGAGGGCGGAAGAACCGTCGGCTCCGGTGTTATCTCCAAGGTAATTGAATAGTTGGTTTCGGGACTGTTTATCCGTTTCGGGATTTTTAAGATAAAATAGGACTGTAGCTCAACTGGCAGAGCACCGGTCTCCAAAACCGGGGGTTGGGGGTTCGATTCCCTCCAGTCCTGTATCAATTGTAGAGTTGTTATGATTCAAAAGTCGATACAATTTTTTAAAGACGTTAAGCTCGAACTTTCCAAGGTTGCCTATCCTAACAAACAGGAGTTAATAGGATCGACAATCACCGTAATAATAATGTCGATAATAATGGCGGCATTCATCGGAGTGATAGATTTCGGCTTATCGAAGCTGTTAAAATTTATTCTGTAGTTAAGAAGTATGGCGTTCAGATGGTACGTGGCTCATACCTATTCAGGTCATGAGAAGAAGGCAAAACAATATCTTGAGACTGCTTCGGAAGCGGCGGGATTGGGTGAGAAGATAAAGCAGATAGTGATACCCACCGAGGAAGTCGTGGAGATGAAAAGCGGAAAACGCTCAACTTCAGTACGCAAGTTTTTGCCGAGTTATATTCTAATCGAGATGGAGCTTGACAGGGATACCCAGCACCTGGTTACCAACACGCCGGGTATAACTAATTTCGTTGGTTCCACCGGAAAACCCACCCCATTGCGTGAAAGCGAGGTGGAGAGAATACTTACCCAGATGGATAAGACCCGGGCGCGGGACAGCCTTGAGGTTCCATACCGGGTGGGAGATGCCGTAAAAGTTGTTGATGGGCCGTTTGCCGATTTTTCAGGAAGCGTATCCGAGATAAATATGGAAAGAAAGAAGATCAAGGTAATGGTTTCCATATTTGGGCGTCCGACGCCGGTGGAATTGGATTTTTTGCAGGTTCAACCTTTATAGTTAGGAATGTTTAACCCTGGAGCATAGATAGATGGCTAAGAAAATTGCTGGATATGTAAAATTACAAATACCCGCCGGGAACGCGAATCCTGCACCCCCGGTAGGGCCGGCGCTGGGTCAGCACGGCGTTAATATAATGGAGTTCTGCAAGGCTTTCAACGCGCAGACCCAGGAAAAGGCCGGTCTGATTATTCCGGTTATTATTACCATTTACATGGATAAATCTTTTACGTTTATCACCAAAACTCCCCCGGCGGCGGTTTTACTGAAAAAAGCGGCGAAACTCGACAAGGGATCGGGTGAACCCAACAGGATAAAGGTTGGTAAAGTAACCGTAAAACAGGTAGAAGAAATAGCGAAATTGAAGATGCCCGATCTCAATGCCAATGATCTCGAGGGCGCGATGAAGCAGATCGAGGGAACTGCTCGCAACATGGGCATTGAGATTAAACGTTAGGCGTGATAGATAGGACTGGTCGAAAATGAAAAGAGGAAAGAAGTATAACAGCACTAAAGAAAGCGTAGATCCGCATGCTTCGTATACCCTTGACGAAGCAATAAATCTGGTCAAACAGAACGCGAAAGCGAGTTTCGACGAGACCATCGAGGTTTCATTGCGCCTGGGAGTAGATCCGCGGCAGGCGGACCAGCTGGTACGGGGTACGGTATCGTTGCCTCATGGCACGGGCAAAACTATCAGGGTACTGGCGTTGGCCAAGGGCGAAAAGGAGAAAGAGGCCAAAGACGCGGGAGCGGATTATGCCGGGGCTGATGAGTATGTTGAGAAGATACAGGGCGGCTGGCTCGAGTTTGACGCGGTAGTGGCCACACCTGATATGATGGGCCAGGTTGGTAAACTTGGTAAGATATTGGGTCCGCGCAAGATGATGCCCAACCCGAAGTCGGGCACGGTAACGATGGATATCGGGCGCGTGGTTAAAGAGTTGAAAGCCGGTAAAATTGAATACCGGGTGGACAAGGGTGGTAATATAGGAGCGGCGGTTGGAAAGAAATCTTTTGATGATGATAAATTAAAAGAAAACTTGAAGGTGTTTTTCGATGCGATAATCAAAGCGCGTCCCGCGGCCGCGAAAGGTACTTATTTAAGAAACGCGGTACTGACATCGACTATGGGTATTGGATACAAGCTCAATGTTCAGGATATATCGCTCACCTTGAAGTAAGATAATGGAGAATAAAATGGCTCGTCCTGAAAAAGTAACAGTAGTCGAGAATTTTCGATCTAAGATAAAAGAATCCAATAGCATATTTTTGACTGATTATTTAGGCCTTAATGTTGCCGACATGACCGAGTTGCGCCGGAACCTCCGCCAGGAGAATGTTTCTTACATGATAGCTAAGAACACGCTGATACGTCTCGCGGCGAAGGAGGAAGGCCTTGAGGAGCTCGAGCCTTATTTGAAGGGCCCTACAGCAGTCGCTTTTGGAGTGGAGGACCCGAACGTACCGGCGAAAATTCTGTATGAGTCTTTTAAAGCGAAAGAAAAACCGGCAATAAAGTGTTTCTATATCGACGGTAAACTTTACAAGACTGCTGATGAGTTGAAGGCCTGGGCGTCATTGCCGACCAAGGAAGAGTTGTACACCCAGATATTAATGGGCGTGCAGTCGCCATTGACCAACCTTATCGCCTCTATCGAAGCGCCGATGAGGGAATTTGTGTCAGTATTGGACGCGTTGGCGAAGGCAAAGGAAGACTAACAGAAGAATAAGCAAGATTGGCAGAAACCTCCGGGCTTTAAGCGGGTAGTTTCTGTTAATATTTTGAGGAACAAATAATAATTGTAACATAATAACAGGTGTAAAGGACATGTCTAAAATCGAAGAAGTATTAGAGAACATCAAAGGTATGACTGCCATGGAGCTTGCCGAGCTTTCCAAGATGATCCAGGATGAGTTCGGCGTAACCCCGATGGCGGCTGTGGCCGCGGCACCTGCCGCCGGAGGCGGAGGAGCGGAAGCTGCGGCTGAAGAACAAACTGAGTTCTCTGTTGTTCTTAATGCCGCGGGTGACAAGAAAATCCAGGTTATCAAGGTCGTGCGCGAGCTTACTGATCTGGGCCTGAAAGAAGCCAAAGCGGTAGTCGACAAAGCCCCGAGCCCGATTAAGGAAGGTTTGTCGAAGGAAGACGCCGAGGCGGCGAAAGCGAAACTTGAGGAAGTGGGCGCTCAGGTAGAGATCAAGTAAATAAATCGTTTTTATGGCGGCAGGCGGCTGGAGATTATAATTAAATTACAATACCAATAAGTTCGTCTGACCAATGAATAGAACAACCGGGAAGGCGTTTCTATCAAAAAGTTAATGGAGTTTGAGGAACAATTTTATCTCTCTCCCCGTTTTGGTACCCAGTTATTCCCGGTTTTTACTCATTTTGGTTTACTTTTAGATAGGTTGAACAGGCGGTAGGTTTTTGATTTTCCCAAATATTACAGTTTTGCCGGGAAACCGAGGGCTGGTAAAAGCCTAACTATCGTATACATGCGCTTCCTTTCAAAAAGGAGGAAAAATTGGCAGGATTAAAGCCGATCGAAAGGAAATCGTTTTCTCGAATTCCAGAGATTGCTGAAGTCCCTCATTTGCTGGAAGTCCAGGTAGAATCTTATCGGGATTTCCTTCAGGATAATGTTGTGCCCGAAAAAAGGGTTGACAGGGGATTACAGGGAGTATTCGAGAGTGTTTTTCCGATTACGGATGTTCATGAGAATTACCTTCTGGAATTCGTAAAGTATGAAATTGGTTCTCCGCGCTATTCGGTCAGGGAATGCCGTGAGAGAAATATGACTTACTCGGTTCCTCTTAAGGCTACTCTCAGGCTGGTAATCAAGGGCAGTGAGGAAGAGGACGCGGCGGTCAAAGATATTATCGAGCAGGATGTGTTCCTTGGTGAGTTGCCGGTTATTACCCAGAGCGGTACCTTTATTATCAATGGCGCCGAGAGGGTTATAGTATCGCAGCTTCACCGCAGTCCGGGAGTATTTTTCGATGAGGATACCCATCCAAACGGTAAGAAGCTTTTCTCCGCGAGAATAATTCCTTTCCGGGGAAGCTGGGTGGAATTCACCACCGACGTGAATGACGCCATGTTCGTGCATATTGACAGCCGGCGCAAGGTACCGGTTACCACATTCCTGAGGGCGCTGGGATTCGCGTCGAACGAGGAGATTATTAAGCTTTTCTACCAGATCGAGGAGCTTAATCCCAATGATAAAGATGTTATCCTTGAAGGACGTTACGCGGCATCGCCGGTAATTGATCCGGAAACCGGGGAAGTGTTCATAAACGCTGGTGAGTATTTCACACTCGAGCACATCGAGAAGTTAAAGGAGATGAAGGTTTCCAAGGTGGAAGTGGTTTTGTTGACGTTGGCGACTGATCCCGGGGTAATCTTGAATACCTTTGTCAAGGACACTACTACCAACGAGGAAGAAGCGCTGTTTAAGTTTTATTCGTTAATGAGGCCTGGGGATCCTCCGACCCAGGAATCCGCGAAAAAATTGATTGAGTTGATGTTCTTCAGTTCGAAGAGATATGATCTTGGCGAAGTCGGCCGTTACATGATTAACAGCAGGCTGGATCTCGATATCCCGGAGGACTGTACCATACTGGATAGAAAAGATTTTACGTCTATAATACGTTACCTGCTGGACCTGGTCAATGGACAGGGAAACGTGGATGATATCGATCATCTCGGCAACCGTCGCGCTCGTTCGGTGGGTGAACTTCTCGCCAACCAGTTCTCGGTGGGTTTATCGCGTATGGCCAGAACAATCAGGGAGCGGATGTCTCTTAAAGATGCCGAATCGATTACTCCCCATGAGCTGGTCAATGCCCGCACCGTGTCAGCGGTTATAGATACATTCTTCGGCTCAAGTCAGCTTTCCCAGTTCATGGATCAAACAAATCCGCTGGCTGAGTTGACCCATAAACGCCGTTTGTCTGCCCTGGGGCCGGGCGGCCTGACTCGGGAGAGGGCGGGATTTAAGGTGAGAGACGTGCACCATACTCATTATGGACGCATGTGTCCCATCGAAACCCCTGAAGGTCCGAACATCGGTTTGATCTCGTCATTGTCCACTTATGCCCGCATCAACAGGTTTGGTTTCCTCGAGAGTCCTTACCGAAGGGTTGTGGACGGGGTAGTCAGCAATGAAATAGAGTATTTAACGGCGGATATCGAGGACCGTTATATTATTGCCCAGGCCAACGAGCCCCTCGATGAAAACAATCATTTTGTCAATGAATATATCCAGGCGCGCAAGCGTGATGATTACCCGGTTGTGCATATCTCTGAGATTGACTACATGGATGTTTCTCCAAAACAACTGGTTTCGGTAGCGGCGTCCCTTATACCCTTTTTGGAACATGACGACGCCAACCGGGCATTGATGGGATCGAACATGCAGAGGCAGGCGGTCCCCTTATTAAAAACCGAGACACCTCTTGTGGGAACGGGGATGGAAAAGCGTGCGGCGGTAGATTCGCGCGCGGCAATTGTTGCCAATCGTCCGGGGGAAGTGATTTCGGTTGACGCCGGCAAAGTGGTTGTCAAACCAAAATCTAAGTCTCAGGAATCCGATGATGACCTGGTTGAATATGATGAATACATCATGGAGAAATACCATCGTTCCAACCAGGATACGTGCATAAATCAGCGTCCAATCGTACTTAAAGGTGCCAAGGTTAAGGCCGGTGATGTGATAGCCGACGGCCAGGCCACCGACCGCGGTGAATTGGCTCTCGGGAAAAACGTGCTTGTCGGATTTATGCCATGGAGAGGGTACAACTTCGAGGACGCGATTATCGTGTCCGAAAAACTTTTGGTTGACGATACATTTACTTCCATTCACGTCGAGGAATTCGAGCTTCAGTTCAGGGATACAAAACGCGGAACCGAAGAGATGACCAGGGAGATACCGAATGTTTCCGATGAAGCAGTAAGCCATCTCGATTCGCGGGGTATAGTGCACATTGGGGCTGAGATCGAGCCGGGAGATATACTGGTGGGTAAAGTAACCCCCAAAGGGGAAACCGAGTTATCTCCGGAAGAACGGCTTCTCAGGGCGATATTCGGCGAAAAAGCAGGCGATGTACGTGATGCCTCCTTGAAAGCGCCTCCGGGTCTAACCGGTATTGTAATTGATACCAAGATATTCACGCGGAAGGAACGCAACGAAGAAGCGAAGAAGCAAGAAAAAGAAGATATCGCCAAGTTAAAGAAAAAATTCAACAAATCTATAAATGATATAAAGAAGCTGCGGTCAGAGAAATTAACCTCGGTTCTGGATGGACATACCGCCAACACCGTAAGGCAGATTTCAGATGGTTCGGTAATTTTTCGTTCAGGATTCACCTATAAAGCGGATTCGTTCGAATCGATTGATATAGATGACTTGAAAGCGGAAGACGGCTTTACCGATGATGCCAAGATAAACAAGCGGGTCGATGCTATTTTAAACCAGGCCAGGGAATTAATCCAGCTTCGCGAGAGCCAGTTGGAAAACGAGGCGGAAAAGGTTATTCGCGGCGCGGAACTTCCGCCTGGAGTGGTTCAGCTGGCTAAGGTGCAGATAGCGACCAAGCGCAAACTGGCTGTTGGCGATAAAATGGCCGGAAGGCACGGGAACAAGGGCGTTTTGGCCAAGATAGCTCCCGTGGAGGATATGCCCTACCTCGAGGACGGAACACCATTGGATATTCTTTTGAATCCGCTGGGGGTTCCATCCCGGATGAACCTCGGTCAGATACTTGAAACACATCTCGGGTGGGCGGCGCAAAAGCTCAACCTACACATGGCCACACCTGTATTCGATGGCGCTAAAATCGATGAGATTAAGGCCTTATTGGAGGATGCCGGATTGCCTCGAAGCGGTAAAGCAAAAGTGTACGATGGAAGGACCGGCAAACCATTAAACTCCGAAATAACTGTCGGATTCATATATGTAATGAAGCTGTCTCATCTCGTTGATGAAAAGATCCATGCCCGGAGCATCGGGCCATACTCCCTGGTTACCCAGCAACCATTGGGCGGCAAAGCCCAATTCGGCGGCCAGAGGTTCGGGGAGATGGAGGTCTGGGCTTTGGAAGCGTACGGAGCCGCATATACGCTCCAGGAGATGCTTACCGTGAAATCGGATGATGTCTCCGGCAGGAGCAAAGTATATGAAGCTATAGTCAAGGGTGAGAATCCGCCCGAACCGGGAATACCGGAAAGCTTCAATGTATTGGTTAAAGAGTTGCAATCGCTCGGCCTTGAGGTCGATTTAGTTGAATAGAGTTTACCACGTTCGCGCATTATTGCGGAACGAATAATCTTTACAAGGAGGATGTTCCGTGTTGGAACAGATCGCCAAAACTAAAAAGAAACCGTCGGAGTTCAATGGTATAAAAATCCAGTTAGCTTCCCCGGAAACAGTTCGTAGTTGGTCGTACGGCGAAGTTACCAAGCCGGAAACCATAAATTATCGTTCATACAAGCCCGAGCGTGATGGTTTGTTCTGCGAGCGCATTTTCGGCCCGGTCAAGGACTGGGAATGCAACTGCGGCAAATACAAACGTATCCGCTTCCGCGGCATCGTCTGCGACAGGTGCGGAGTCGAGGTGACCCAATCAAAGGTCCGCAGGGAGAGAATGGGCCATATCGAGCTTGCCGTTCCGGTTACCCATATATGGTATGTGCAGTCCCTGCCGTCAAGGGTAGGTTATTTGCTTGACCTTTCGGTAAGGGATCTCGAGAGAATCCTTTATTATCAGTCATTTATAATAACCGACCCGGGCAACACCTCGCTAAAGACCAAGGAAATCATCACCGAGGAAGAATGCATTGAACTCGAGGAATCTGGAAAGCAATTCGAGGCGATGATGGGGGCGGAGGCGGTTCGCGCTTTGTTGAAACAGATCGATATCGAGGAACTGGCAGTGTCGTTGAGAGCGCAGGCGAAAGTTGAAACATCGGTACAGCGTAAGAAGGATAATTTGAAGCGCTTGCGGGTAATTGAAGCGTTCCGTCAATCCGAAAACCGTCCGGAATGGATGGTGATGGATGTAATTCCGGTTATTCCGCCGGACCTGCGTCCTCTGGTTCCCCTTGAAGGAGGAAGATTCGCCACTTCGGATTTGAACGATTTATACCGCCGGGTAATCAACCGCAATAACAGGCTGAAAAAGCTTATTGAGATACGAGCGCCGGAAGTAATTCTCAGGAACGAAAAGAGAATGCTCCAGGAAGCTGTGGATGCTTTATTCGATAACGGGCGGAGAACACATTCGGTTCGCGGCGATTCCAAAAGACCCCTGCGTTCGCTTTCGGATCTGCTCAAGGGTAAGCAGGGACGATTCCGCCAGAACCTTCTCGGAAAGCGTGTGGATTATTCGGGCCGTTCGGTTATCGTGGTCGGGCCGGAGCTGAAAATGCACCAGTGCGGTTTGCCAAAAACGATGGCCATGGAGTTGTTCAAACCGTTTATAATAATGAAGCTCGAGGAGAAGGGTTTCGTCCAAACGGTAAAATCGGCCAAGAAACTTGTTGAGCGTGAGCGGCCTGAAGTCTGGGATATTCTCGAAGAGATTATTTCTGACCACCCGGTAATGCTTAACCGCGCCCCGACTCTGCACAGATTGGGGATTCAAGCGTTTTATCCAATACTGGTTGAGGGGAAGGCAATTAAACTCCATCCGCTGGTCTGCGGGGCTTTTAACGCGGACTTTGACGGCGACCAGATGGCGGTTCATGTTCCGCTTTCGTTTGAAGCCCAGCTTGAAGCCCGCATTTTGATGATCTCAATTAATAACCTGTTGCTTCCCTCTTCGGGCAAACCGGTAGCGACTCCCAGTCAGGATATGGTCCTTGGTTGTTACTACTTGACCCGGTTAAAAGAAGGAGCTAAGGGTGAAGGCAGGCATTTTTATGGTCCGGATGAAGTTTATGCCGCTCTCGAGCACGATGTCGTTGAGCTTAATGCCAGGATAAAAATGCGCTTGAAGGATTCCAATGAAATGATCGACACCACGGTTGGCAGGGTTATTTTCAATAGCATAATTCCCGACGAGATCGGTTTTTTCAACGAAGAGGCTTCCAAGGGCAAGGTTAGTAAACTCGTAGGAGAATGTTTCCGTCAGCTTGGAAATACGCATACGGCTGATTTCCTTGACCGCCTTAAAGAGATGGGTTTCGAGTACGCGACCACGGGCGGTTTAACGGTGGGAATTGATGACGTTTTAATTCCGGAAGAGAAGAAAAAATTAGTTGAATCGGCTTATGCCGAAGTCGCCCAGATCCAGGAACAGTATAACAAGGGCGTTATTACCAACGGCGAACGTTATAACAAGGTTATCGATACCTGGACGCGTACGGGTAGTGATGTCATGGATGTTATGTTCAAGGGAATGAAAAAAGACCAGGGCGGATTCAACCCGATATTCATGATGGCGGATTCAGGCGCGAGAGGTTCGAAAGACCAGATTCGCCAGCTCGCGGGTATGCGCGGCTTAATGGCCAAACCCCAGAAGAAGATGACCGGGCAGATAGGCGAGATTATTGAATCACCGATTACCGCGAACTTCCGTGAGGGATTGACCGTGCTGGAATACTTCATTTCCACTCATGGCGCCCGTAAGGGTCTCGCGGATACGGCGCTTAAAACCGCCGATGCAGGTTATTTGACCCGCCGTCTCGTGGATGTTGCCCAGGATGTGATCATAACCGAAGATGACTGCGGTACAATTCTTGGTCTTAATGTCGGAGCCTTGAAAGAAGGCGAAGAGGTAATCGAGTCATTGGGCGACCGTATACTGGGCAGGGTGACCCTTGAGGATGTTATCGACCCGGTTACCGGTGATGTAATCGTGGAAATGGGTGACCTTATAATAGAGGAAGCCGCCGACCAGATAGAGGATTCAAGCATTGAGACGGTCCTTATCCGTTCGGTATTGACCTGCGAGTCCAGACGGGGTGTCTGCGCTAAATGTTACGGAAGAAACCTGGCCAACGGCCGTATGGTCGATCTCGGCGAAGCAGTGGGAACGGTGGCGGCGCAGTCTATCGGCGAACCGGGCACCCAGTTGACACTGCGTACTTTCCATATAGGCGGTACCGCGGCACGTATTACCGAGCAATCCAAGGTAGTGGCCAAGAGCAAAGGTAAGCTTGTATTCAGGGAAGTCAAACCTGTAGAGTTCGAAGGCCAGACTATCGTCCTTAATCGCAATGGCGAGATATTCATTGAAGACGAAGAGGGTAGGGTGCGAAGCCGTTACAATGTCCCCTTCGCGGCGAAATTATATGTCAAAAACGGTCAACATGTTGAAAAAGAAGCCGAATTATTCGAATGGGATCCTTATTCCAATTACATTTTGGCCGATAAAACCGGTAAAATCGAGTTCGAGGACATCATCGAGAATGTAACCTTCCGGGAAGAACTCGACGAATCAACCGGGCTTCGCCAGAGAGTGATTATAGAGCAGCGGGAGAAGACGCGCCATCCGAAAATTTATATTAAGAGCGATAGCGGTCGGACCCTCGTCGATTACAGCATCCCTACCGGAGCTAATCTGGAAATAAGGGATGGGCAGGATGTAAAAGCGGGACAGGTCATGGTTAAGATTCCGCGGGAAATATCCAAGACAAGGGATATCACCGGCGGTCTTCCGCGGGTCGCGGAGTTGTTCGAGGCGCGGCGTCCCAAAAACCCGGCTATTGTGACAGAAATCGACGGAATAGTTTCTTTCGGTAAATTTGTCAGGGGTTCTCAGCAGATAATCGTCAGCGGCGATGAAGGAGAAGAAAAGGAATACCTGATTCCGCAAGGAAAGCATCTGCGGGTACACCCCGGCGACAGGGTTTACGCGGGTGACAGGCTCTGCGAAGGTCCGATAGATCCCCATGATATTTTGAGTATCAACGGGGTGAACGCGGTACAGGAGTACCTGGTGAATGAAATTCAGGAGGTTTACAGGTTGCAGGGTGTCGGTATTAACGACAAACATATCGAGGTTATAGTGCGGCAGATGTTGCAGAAAGTGCGCGTTGAAGATGTCGGCGATACCAACTTCCTTGAAGGCGACCAGGTGGATAAACTGCAATTCCGCGAGGAAAACGAAAAGGTAATAACCGAGGGCGGCGAACCCGCGACATTCCAACCGCTTTTGATGGGTATTACCAAGGCGGCGCTTTCTACGGAAAGTTTTATTTCGGCGGCATCGTTCCAGGAAACAACCAAGGTGTTGACCGACGCGGCTATACATGGCAAGCACGATTACCTCAACGGATTAAAAGAGAATGTGATTATCGGTCACCTGATACCAGCCGGCACCGGTCTGGAGATTTACAGCGATGCCGAGGTGGTAATGCCGGAGAAAGAAGCGGAAGAGGGCGATGAGGAAGAGAGGGTGGAATTTGCATCATAAAAAAGACTTGACATGGCAAAATAATTTTTTATATTGCAAGTCTGTATATCAATTTTTAAATTACGGGAGTTAAATTGCCGACAATTAATCAGTTAGTGCGAAAAGGCAGAAAAGAACTGTCAAAGAAATATAATACACCCGCACTGCATAAGTGTCCTCAGAGACGCGGGGTGTGTACAAGGGTGTATACTTCGACTCCCAAAAAGCCGAATTCAGCGTTGCGCAAGGTTGCTCGTGTGCGCCTGACCAACGGGATTGAAGTTACCGCGTACATACCCGGTGAAGGTCATAATCTGCAGGAACACTCGCTGGTTTTGATTCGCGGCGGAAGGGTGAAGGATTTGCCCGGAGTTCGCTATCATATTGTCCGCGGTACTCTCGATACGGCCGGAGTCGATGACCGGATGAAAAGCAGGAGTAAATACGGTACTCGGAGACCTAAGAAGTAGTTAATTATTAAATTTCGGGAGTTAAGATTGCCCAGAAGAAGAAAAATAGCTAAAAAGCCTTGGGAACCGGATCCGAAGTATAACAGCGCCCTGGTTACCAGGTTCGTCAGCTCTATATTGAAACATGGCAAAAGAGCCAAAGCTGAAAAGATATTTTATGATACGATGGCTATAATAGAAAAGAAAACGAAACAGCCGGGGATTGAGGTTTTCGAAAAAGCTGTAAATAATGTTAAGCCGTATCTTGAAGTCCGCTCCCGAAGGGTAGGCGGTTCAAACTACCAGGTTCCCGTAGAGGTTAAACCGAGCCGGAGAACCGCATTGGCTATACGCTGGATTCTGACATTTACCCGGGGCCGTTCAGGCAAGGGAATGTCCGATCGGTTGGCTGAAGAACTTATAGCCGCTTTCAATAATGAAGGTTCGGCCATAAAGAAGAAAGATGATACCCATAAGATGGCGGAAGCGAACAAGGCATTCGCGCATTTCCGCTGGTGATTTATAATAGAATATGATTATGGTGCGGTATAAAGTGTAAGGAGAACTCGTATAATTCACTGTTAATGAATAATTAAATATGGAAATTTAATATTTTATAATTGCCGGATTAATGCCGGAGGGGCGGCGTTTATTTTCGGGATTATATCCGAAGAAGATGAGATTGAACATTTTTAATAATAGGAAACCGATTGAACAATGCCAAAAGGCATACCGCTTGAAAGGTTAAGAAATATAGGAATCATGGCTCACATTGACGCCGGAAAAACAACGACTACTGAACGCATCCTATTCTATACAGGAAAGACTCACAGGATAGGAGAAGTGGACGAAGGCGCCGCTACCATGGACTGGATGGTTCAGGAGAAGGAGCGCGGTATAACGATTACGTCCGCGGCTACCACTTGTTTCTGGCGGAACCATCAGATCAATATTATCGATACCCCGGGCCATGTCGATTTCACCGCTGAAGTGGAGCGCTCATTGAGGGTTCTGGATGGAGCGGTGGCCGTATTTTGCGCGGTTGCCGGTGTGCAGCCTCAATCGGAAACGGTATGGAAACAGGCTGACCGGTACAGGGTCCCCAGGATAGCGTTCGTCAATAAAATGGACAGGATTGGGGCGGATTTTAAAAACGCTGTCGCGATGATGGCCAACAGGTTGAATACCGTAGCGGTTCCAGTTCAGCTTCCGGTAGGGGCCGAGGACCGTTTTTCGGCGGTTATCGATTTAATCGAAATGAATTGCCGAACATATGACGAGGTTTCATACGGTAGCATGTTCGAGGACACCCCCATACCTGACGGGATGCTTGATCAAGCCCGGCAGGCTCGAATGGAGATGCTGGAAGCGGTTTCCGAATTCGATGACGAACTACTCGACAAATATTTAAGCGATGGTGAAATCACTCCCGATGATATAAAACGGGCGGTTCGCAAAGGAACCCTGGAATCAAAGATTACTCCGGTACTTTGCGGCTCATCTCTGAAGAACAAGGGAGTGCAGAAGCTAATTGATGCGATTATAGATTACCTGCCTTCGCCGCAGGACCTTCCTCCGATAACCGGAAGGAATCTAAAAACCGGAAAAGACGAGGATAGGCCTCCCGATGTTAGCGCACCATTCTCGGCGCTTGCTTTCAAAGTTGCCACAGATCAATATTTCGGAAAGTTGATATTTTTCCGGGTTTACAGCGGAAAACTGCAGGTTGGCAAGCAGGTTTTGAATACGCTTTCGGGCAAGAAGGAACGTATTTCCAGGATACTGGAAATGCACTCGAATAAACATGAAGATTTAAAGGAGATCGCCGCCGGTGATATCGCGGCCGCGGTCGGGTTAAAATTCACCGCGACCGGCTCTACCATCTGTGACCCGAAGTATCCCATCGCCCTGGAGATGATGAAGTTTCCGGAGCCGGTAGTTCATGTCGCTATAGAACCAAAAAGCAAGGCGGACCAGGAAAAACTCTCATTAACTCTGCAGAAACTCGCTGATGAAGATCCGACTTTTCAGGTGAAAATGGACGAAGAAACTGGACAGACGTTGATTTCCGGTATGGGCGAGCTTCATCTTGATGTAATCGTTGACCGGTTGACCCGTGAGTTTAAGGTAGACGCCAATGTCGGCAAACCCCAGGTATCATATAAAGAAACGATTACCCGGACAGGCGAAGCCGAGGGCAAGTTTATTCGGCAGTACGGCGGCCAGGGCCAATTTGGTAAAGTCACCCTCAGGGTCGAACCCCTGGAATCCGGCAGTGGATTTGAATTTGAAAGCGAACTTAAAGGGGATGTTCTTCCTAAGGAGTTCGTTAAGGCTGTGGAAAAGGGAGTTCGTGAAGGATTAAACAATGGCGTTCTCGCTGGTTACCCGATTGATGATTTAAAGGTATTTCTTATTAATGCCGGGTACCATGTAGAAGATTCGACAGAAGTGGCTTATAATATTGCCGGTTCATTGGCATTGAAGGATGCGATCAGAAAAGCCCATCCGGTTTTGATGGAACCAACGATGAGTGTTGAAGTTATTACACCCGAGGAATACCTTGGTAATGTCATTCAGGATTTGAATTCGCGTCGCGGAGAAGTTACCGGTATGCGTGAGCTTAAAGGCGATAAGGTTGTCGACGCGGAAATGCCTCTCTCGGAAATGTTTGGATACGCGACTCAGTTGCGAAATATGACCCAGGGAAGAGGCACTTTCACAATGGAATTTTCACATTATCAACCGGTTCCTGAAAAAGTGTCACCGGTTTCTTATTCAATAACTTAGCAAATAGGTGTTTTAATAGGAGCAATACCATGGCGAAGCAGAAGTTTGAGAGGACGAAGCCTCATGTGAACATAGGAACGATAGGGCATGTGGATCATGGGAAGACGACGTTGACGGCGGCGATAACGATGTATTTGAGTCGTAGTGGATTTGCGCAGGTGAGGGA
>WJIJ01000037.1 GCA_014730345.1 Candidatus Zixiibacteriota bacterium
ATCATTCTCCATAAGCATATTTCCCGCTGATTCAATCAACGGCGCGTTTTCATCGCACATGGCCACATCCAGAAGCGCGTGAATGACCGATCCCCATTCGGCGGGATGGTCTCCGGCCACCTTTTCGTTCATCCCGGTGGTTTCCGGCTTTATCAATTTAACGTCCGCTTTCAATATTTCCGCGGGGTCAGCGGAATCTGCAAGTTTCTTAACATTAATAGAACCATAAGATGGCGATCTCAACAGCGAAGCTCTTTCCATTATTTTTATTAATCCCGATTCTATAGAATCGAATTCCATCATGAATTCTTCAACCTCGGTCTCGGGCGGTTCCTCGGGATAAGTTAATAATGGCGCTTCAAAAAGGTATTGCTCGAAACACTGCCATGGGTTATAGTGCTTGTTCTTTTTTGCTGTTTGCTGGGTAATTACCATAGCCGAACCTGCGCGGGTGGCGGCTACATAACGAAGCCGTAGTTTCTCCGCCTGTAAAAACCTGTACTCCTTATCGGCGCGCTCCTCCCAATTTTGAGGATGGGCAATCAGTGTTGTTCTGCCATATCCCGAGGTTTTATATATAGCCAGGTACCCTGCCGTATCGTCCCCGGCGCGGTCGATATGAATATCGGGGGGATGCTTCATTTCCCCAAAAGGATTGGCGAGGAAAACAACCGGGGCTTCGAGCCCCTTCGCCTTATGTAGATTCATAACCCGCACTACCGGTTTCTGACGCGAAAACGCGGTAATACCGTCATAGTTTTCTTTATGCTCAGTAAGCTGACCAAGATATTCGACTATCCCGGCGGTCGTCCACATCTCGGTTTGAGCCGAACGGATGATTTCAACAGCCTTTGCCAGACTGCCCGCTTCGACATCGCCCCCGGTTTGAGCGCTGGAGTAAGCCATCAATCCGAGGTCGTCGATTGTCCTGCCTATAGCCGTTAATGCCGGCAGTTTCGAGAACCAGAGCGAATACTGGGTTAACCGATTGAATATATCCTTAAATTGGTCTCTTTCCGGTTCATCCAATCCCTCGGGTACTGTTGATGTATAGGCGAATTTACCCCCTTTTTTCTTAAACCTGTAAAGGACGGCATCGCTTACGCCAAACAATCCGCTCCGCAAACATGCCACCAGCGCCGCCGGATTTTCCGGATGGATCACCGCCTTCAGGCATACATGCAACAGTTTCAGGGCATCCACTTCGTTCAAAGCGTTCCCTCCGGTTATCTGGTGGGGAATCCCGTAATCCTGCAACTTTTTGGCATAAGCCCCCAAGTGCTCCTTCTTCCACGTAAGTATCATAAAATCGGACGGGTCCACGAATTTGCTTTTGCCCGCATCGATTTCACGGTCAGTTCTGGAAACGGTAATCCCGGTGTCAATTGCGTAGCGAATAAATCTCGCTATCAACTCCGGCTCATATTCAACAACGTTTGCCTTTTTAGCGAAATCCTCGGGAATATTCAGCGAATACAAACTCGATATCGTTCCCTGGTTACCATCGGTCCTGCCGGCGCGCAACGCCACATATCCGGGTGATTCGGCGGTATCATTCTCGTTAAAGCGGAGCATCTCCTTCTGAGGTTCTTCTTCTTCAATATATGGAAGCGGACTGAAGACATTGTTGACCCAATCGATTATTGACCCTGTCGTACGGAAATTGGTGGACAGCACAACCACCTCGCCGCCGCTTTCCCTGATTAGTCTTTTCACTTCGTTGTAGGTGATTATATCGGCGCGGCGAAAGCGGTATATCGACTGTTTGGGGTCTCCTACAACGAATAATGAACCGGGAGAAGGTTTGCATTTGCGCCAGTCGGTTTCATTTACATCATCAGCGGTTAAAAGGAACATCACTTCCGCCTGCACCGGATCGGTATCCTGGAATTCATCTACCAGAAGATGGGTGAACCGTTTCCGGAAATACGCGCGGACATTGGGCTTATCCCTTAGCAGTTCGGCGGTCTTTATCAGGAGGTCCTGAAAATTGAGTATCCCTTTCTCGTGGCGAATGGAATCATAAACCTTAACCGCCCGTTTCAGAATCGGGATAATAAGCCGGTAGCGCAGAATCCTCCATGTATTCAAAAGCGGGGTTACATGCATCTCCCGGAATTTAGTCCAATTCTCAAGCTCTTTTTTAGCGTCCTCCCTGGTGAACTTCTTTTCCTTAGCCCATTCCTTCTGGATAATTTTCCCGCTCGTATCGAAATGTTCAAGCACCGCCATCAACTGAGCCGGTTCAAATAGATTTTTGTAATGGGAGATTATCCGGGGAATTGCTTTGTATTTGGGTATCAACGCATCATTCCCTGAAAAACGAGGAAGACGATGCCGTAGCCCGCGCATATAATCGCTGTAATTCTGAGCCGCCTGCGCCGCCGGTTTTATATCCGGCATTTGCAATTCATCGCCGGGGACTTCCCAGTGTTGAACATCCGGATAATCGGCAAACCTGTAAAACGCCCCTTCAAGGTCGATAAGTGTAAGCCCGTATTGTTCGAGCTGTTCAATAATGTTCTCTTCATCGTTGACCAGCAAATCGGCGCAGTACTTCTCCCATGCCGATTGCCGTACGCGCCAGTCGGTTTCCTCGTCGGCTTCCTCGAATGCCAGGTCGACATTTGCCTCCACCGGACGCTCCCGCAAAATACGGCCGCAGAAAGAATGAATAGTGCCTACAAAACACTGCTCTATATTTTCAAGCGCTTTACCGAGACGTTTTTTCTCTTCGCCATCAGCCTGCTTGAACGCCTTCTCGATCTCCACCTGGAAACGTGATTTCAGCTCCGCGGCCGCTTTACGTGTGAAGGTTACCGCGGCGAGCTGTCGGATATTAGCGCATTTGCCACCGCGGATAAGCTCCACCATCCGCCGGAGCATACTCGTGGTTTTTCCTGTGCCGGCGGCCGCCTCCACAAGGATATTTTTGTCCAGTTCCCGCTGGATCTTATCCCTGTCTTCCTGATCCGCCAGGATTACCGGCTTTTCATTGCTCATCCACCGGTTCCTTTCCCCTCAGCCTTGAAAATGGTTTCAAGGTTAAATTCTCAGGATTGCCCATTTTTCTTATGGTCATTTCCGAAAGGTCGTTTTTATTACCTGAGCTAAAAATATACTTGCTGTAGCGGGTATCGGCTTTTGCGTCATCGGTGAACGGGAAACAGCCTTTGGCAATCATATCGCACAGATTTTGCAATAGATCGCTTCCGCCCCCGAGGTCTTCGGACCCCCATATTATCCGTTCGCCATGTTCACGTTTACTGACAAAGTAATATCCGAATGTTGCCGCGTATGATTCAGGTTTTACCGTTTTCAGGTGCGCATTTAACATCTGGAGATACAATACGCTTTGAATACGCCTGCCTTCTCGGAATGGATTTTCCGGGTCATATCCCCATTTACTGCCGGTTTTATAATCCCATACAGCCAGCAGCTTCCCATTGCCCGCGATGACCCCGTCGACGCGGTCTATCCTGCCGTAGACCCGAATTTGTTTACCCGAAGGCAATTTAATATTAACCGGTTCCCAACTGTCGATAGGTGTTCCTTCCCCTTCGGGTTTCAAGCCAATGGACGCTTCGAAATACAAGGGTTGGTAAATTTCACAATGATTGACTTCTTCTTCGAGGAAAATCTGGGCGGTTAATATCAGCTCCGATACCATCCGGTTAAAAACATCCTCATTAGGCGGGGGCTGGATATCCCGCCACTTCCCGATTTCCTCATGTAATATCGCTTCCAGTGCCGGCCAATCGCGGGCAAAATCGGGATGCAATCCCTTCCTCTGAAGCGTGTACATAAACTTCCGGAAAACCGTGTGCAGCAACTCCCCCTTTTGGAGCGCGTCAAGCCATGCCGCCGGGTCTATCTCGAATTCCTCCGGCGGTTCCACCCCGAGCACATACCGGAAAAAGTACTCCATGGGGCATGAGCCGAGTTTCTCTAATCGGCTCGCCGATAAGGGAGCCGCGTCGGGCAATGTCGGATCAAGGTCGCCGCCTGCTTCTGGTACGTAGCCGTCATACTCGGTAAATACTTCGCTCTTCCGGGCCTGCCGGGCAACGCGCCCCTGCTTTAAATGCGGGAAACGGCGCATTATTATCTCATCGGCGTTGGAAGGTATAACCTCCCCGCAAAGCCTCCATATCCACCAGTCATTGATATCGATGCACCTTTTATAATTGGATGGAGCGAACGAACATGGCTCCGAAACCCATTGGATAAAACTTTCGTAATCGCCCTCATGATTCCCGGAGAGTACACGGTATGATGCCAGCAATACCGGGCTGGGAAACATCTCCCGGTCCTCTTTTAAATTCCTGCAGCAATAACCGAGGGTAATGCTGCCCCGCAGGCGAGTCATCAAGTATTCATAGTCCCGCAGTTTTACCGCCATGCGATTGCTCGATGTCGACAACTCCGGCGACAAAGCCATTCTCTCATCATCCAGCAGTAGCGGGTCCTGCTTTCCGGCCCCCGGGAAACGGGTATCATCGAAGCCGATAACAAATGTATGCTTCCTGCCGGTATGCCCTCCGCTTCGCAATGGAACGGCGTAAATACAGCCGGGCATGGGACCCATTCCGCCCACATTGCTCCGGACAGCGATATCCTCCAGCCATTCGGTTATCTCGAAGCCGGGGATTTCCTCAACCTTAAAACAGTCTTTTAAGTCGGCAAAACGCTCCATGAGGTATTCACGGCAGTACTCATCCATACGGTTGGCGCAACGGGCGAACTCCCCGATAAAAATTTCAGCCGCCCTGAGAACCTCCTCATATCCATTGATGTTTTCCGACAGCTTTAGCAAGACCGCTATGAATTGCCGAACCAAATCCAGGTGTTTCGCCTTCTCCTTGTAAACATCCACACGTTTTACAAATTCCTCGTCATCCTTAGTACGGTAATACTCGACCCGTTTACCGATTGCCGAGGCTTCCTCATCGATTTTTGATAAGTAACGCTCACGGCCGCCGATGGGAACGCTCCGCAACGCCCCCGCGAGTTCGCTGAAACTCACATCCTCATCGCCTGTATCAATTTCCAGCAAACCATCCTGTACCATCCGTACCAGCACCGACTGCGGGTAATCATTCCGTACCCATTCCAGCCACGCCCTCAGCGCCCTTCCGGGACGCGAATAACGCAGGGGGATACCTTCCTCAAATGTGATGTTTATCTCATCAGCGTCATCTGTTTTTAACCCCCCAGCTACCTCATAGAGCAACGGGAGATAGGTTTCGCTGTCGGTATAGAGGATTTCCACGTCATCGAATGGGATCTCCCTCCCGTAACAACGGCGGAGAACCTCCCGGACCTCGTTGACCTCGCCCACCGCGCGGAAGATAGCGGCGGTATCATCGCCCGCCGGCTGGGGGGCGTTTTCTACATCGGAAATAAAGCCCAAAAGGGACGCGTCGGCCGCGCCTTCCGCCGGTATCTCCCCGGGATGGTCCACCTCTATGACCCGGCGGTTGCTTTCGGGAATCGCCCCCCATAATTTTCGCTCAAGTCCCTTGAGTTCTTCGTGGGCATCGGAGGGCATTAGAAACAGGCTGTCATCCCCAGCGCATGACGGCTCCGCGACCAACCGTTCGACTGCCATTTTGAGGATATCCGCGTAATCGGCAAGCTTCTTCGTCCGCAGGTGTTCCTCGTACATCAAAAGCAGACGCCTGATATCATCGCCCTTGGCGTTAACTTCGAAACCGCCGGTGGAAATCGTTCCGCCGGTTATGCCCGCGAGACGCATATCCCTTATTGACGCCAACAGCGATTTGGCCAGCCCCCGGCTGATATTCAGCCCGGTAAGGTATCCGTCGCCTGATTCTTTGAGCTTTATGAAAAGTTCATGGACTATAATCAGCGCGTGGGTTTCCCGAAGGAATTTGAACCCGGCGCGTTCCATGGCCGGCAATGCCATCTCGAGTGCGGTTTTCCGGAGAGTGGTAACGTGTGTATTCAACACCGGCTGACCGGCGCGGGTAACGCTATCCAACCACTGATACCCCACCCTCCGCGACGGCGCGATAAGGCGTTTGGGGGGGAGGGGGTCGTTTTTAAGATATTGGATAAGAATCGATATAAATCTATTGACCATTATTATAAGATAATCTTTTACTAAATTTTATCCAAATGCTCCCTCACACCCTTACCGTCCCTATCCCCTCACCGGTATCTCCAAAATAAACCCGGTCGTTTGTAATTTTCATCACAGGTTTGTATAAATTCGCCCATATCGAACCGTCCGGCTCAATAAATACTGTCTTCAACTGCGGATAATTGATGCAACAACGGAAATTACTGTCCTTCGAAAACGCCTTCACCCGTTCGATAGCCTGCTCCTCCGATTCACATTCGCCTATCATCCTCGAACCATAAAATGCCGCGAAATAACGAACCGTGAAACGCTCCGGAATACGCGGCTTGTCCATCTCCTCGTGAAATGCCTCCTGGTCGAGCTCGACAACGTACTCGAGAACATCCCAGTCCACCCCGATTACATCGAGATACTTGCGCGGGAAAGCCATCTTCATCGCATGCCACAGCTCCCTTTTACGCAGGAACTTGCTGAAATTGCGGTACCCGCTTCTTTCGGCTATGGTTTTATCATCCAGCGTACATGCCTCCCGCTTCTGGTTCAGATACGCCCTGGTATTAAAACAAAATTCGTAGCCACGGGTAATGTTATCCGCCGGTTTATTGAAATTGGGTTTAATCTCAGTCGAGTATTTTTGCATCATTGCCCCCGTATTTTTCAATTATACAGTTCAACTTCCCTTTTATATCGCTAACCAGGCTCTCCGGCTGGAGAACCTGGATATAATCCTGCCAGCTCAATATCCATCCGCGAAGTTCGTCGGAGATGATAATATCCATCTCCAGCGTGAGATACCCATCGGGCGCGCGCGAACATTTCTGTGAATTATGCCATATCCGGCACTCCACCGCGTCGGCCACCACCGGATCGAATTTCAACACCACTGTTTCCGGTTTGTCATCTTCCTGTCCGAAAATCCCAATGCGGTCCCGGCGAAGTTTCTCTATGCTGAAATCATCATCCCGCTCGAAATCCTCCTCGAGGATATCGATATCGGCCATGCGGTGAATATGCAGGTAGATGAATTTCTCGTAGTATGGAAGATAGACCACCCCGTACATCGCCCCCTTGTGTAAAAGCAACAGGTACGGCTGAACCTCGAATCGATTGGGTTCTTCGGAACCGGGAGTGTTATAGGCAACTTTGCATACCTTCTGCATTTTAACCGCCTCGATGAACCTGTCAATTATATGATGATGCCCGCTGTAGTCGACATAACCTATCCGGGTGATACCGAACAACTCCGGAAAGTAATCTGTCTCCATGGGGTAAACGACCTTCGGCGGCGTCAACTGCCTGGCCTTCTCCAGCAAGCCGCGGGCCTGTTCGGCGATGGATGTCCCCTCGAATATCTCGGCGAACTTGTCCAGGAAAAAGGCGGCGTTGGCTTCCTCGTTGCCCAGCGGATGGGGTATGAACTTCAGGAAATAACCTTCGATTGAATATACCTTCTCCCGCCCCTTGCCGCGCAAATCAACGATGGGTATTCCGGCATTGGAGAGTTCGTATAAATCCCTCTGGATAGTACGCCTGGGAACCCTCCCATCGAAATAGTCATACAGGCTGTTCACGGTAACCTGTTTGTACAAAGCGAGACGCTGTAAAATCAAGATGATACGTTCTATCTGTTTGTATTCAGGCATTTGATCTCCCCTTCGAAACGTAAGGCCTGAAACCTATTCGCTTGGATGTACTATTATCGAAAGATGTATTTAATTCCAATTCACAGTACTTAACTAAGTCCGCTTGAAAAATATATCTTTTCCGCCCATCTCTGCCCGCGGCCATAGCGGCGGTATTCCTGATAATTAGAGCAATCTGCCCTCCCGTTAATCTATAATACTTCGCGAGCTTTTCAATGTCAACATCTTTAGCCAGCGGGAGGGTCTGGGGAAGATGCAGTTTCCACAATTTGACCCGCTCAGGGTATTCAGGAAACGGGAATTTGATTTTGATATTAAACCTTCGGGAAAAGGCCTCGTCGAAATTCTCCATTAGGTTCGTGGTAGCTATCAGAATACCATGATAATTTTCCAGGGCTTCCAAGAAGAGATTCTGGAGCTGGTTATACATCCTGTCCACACCGCTTTTTGCAATCCCGCGGCGAGTGAAAAACTGGTCTGCTTCATTCAACAACAACACCGGAGGTTCGGCAATCTCCGTATTTATCCTCTCCATTTTCTTAAAAAGGCCTTGCAGGTTCTGCTGGCTTTCGCCAACCCAGCATGAAAGAATCCGCGAAATATCGGTGGTTACTATATCCCTTCCCAGCTGTTGGGCGACAAAACGCGCGGCATGGGTTTTGCCGGTGCCGGGAGCCCCGTGGAAAAGCATCAAAAGAGAATTTTGAAACTTCCCGGAACTCCCGTCGTTTACCGGCTTCAATACTCCCCACTCGGACAGGGTAGCCGTCCGATTTCCAAGGTATTGAGTTATGCCCCCTCGTATTACTTCAATTAGCTCCCCCTTGAGTACCAACGACTCAAATTTCGATTCAGGTTTGATCACTGTCAGCAGTTCATCTTTGCCTATTATTGATTCAATCCTTTCTTCATCAGTTTTCATCTCGCTTTCGGTCAAGCGCGATAAAACCTCCGGCGCTATCTCCATGCTGTCCGTGCTACGCCTGAAGACCGCCCGGTCGGAAAATCCGATTAAACCTTTTCCATAAAGTTTGCCGTCCTTACGGAAGTAGCGGCGGTATTTGAACTTGCTAATACGGCCATGCGCAATCACACCCGTCAACTCATCTATATCACAAGGGGAGCCCCCCAGCCCCTCGTGAAGAAGATAAATCAACGCAACCTGCTCACAGAAGTCGAGTTTGTGTTCCTCGACTATCTCATGGAAAGGAAAGCGCGCCGGCGTTAACCGTGTGCGCTCTTCAATCTTCTCCCGCATCCGATCTAATTTGCACAGCTCATCATTACGCCCGCTACTCCCGTAATTGGACGAATCGCTTGAAAGGTTGTACTCCTTGCGCGCGAAAACATATTCGAACCAGTCACCCAGAAAATCTTCATTATCCGCGTATGGCTCTATATTATCATCCTCAATATCCTGCGCGTCGCCCAGGATAAACTTTGTCAGTCTCTCAGATAAAGAAAAATCACACTTTATAAGCTTCGCCCTGCCGCCTTCTTTGAGCAACACGGGATCCCCCATCCGCCTGCTTCCCATAAATCCCTCTTCCGGCTCAAGCAACTTCAAATCAACCAGCCGTCCGATCCGGTCGATAATCCTGATGGAATCGTCCGGCCTTTTTCCAACATTTTCCATGAGGTCCGTAGCGCTCATACCGCCCAACCCCTTGATCAGGTTCGATGTCAACAAAGCGATTATCACAATATCTTCCCTGCTTAAACCGAAACGGCGGAAGTTGTTTCTCACTAAGTCGCAGCTGTCATTCCACTTAGGCGCGAAGCCGGGATCTTCCCAACTTTTATCGCCCCAACTTTCACCGCAAGCCGCCCATTTTAAATCATGAGCATCTTTATTTTCAACATTTTCAACGGATTCCGCGATTTCTAATAGTAAATTGGCGAGATTTTCATTCACCATATCAGTCTCCCTTCGCTACAGCCCAATATAAAAACCTAAACGCCACCTCGTGGCGAATACATGGAATTATTTTTCTAAAAACTCACTTTTCCTGGTTTTAAGATAATGCTTATTTTATTGAAGTAAACTTTTTCGGGCGTTTTTTTTGAAAAAATGCGGAAAAAGTTAAAATGGTGGGGCAAAAACACAAAATGGCAGGATATCCTGCCATTTTGGTCATCGAAATCTATTTGTCGAAAGTTCTACTATTCTACTGCTTCAACTTTGGTAACTTCCGGGACTTTCGCTTTCAGGGTGCGTTCGATCCCCATCTGCAGGGTCATCTGGGACATGGGACATCCCTTGCATGCTCCGGTAAGGCGCACTTGAACTATGCCGTCATCGGTAACATTGACCAGCTCGACATCGCCGCCGTCGGCTTGCAGATACTTGCGTATACTTTCTAATACCTTGGTAACCTTCTCTTTCATATCCCGTCAACTCCTTCCATTATATCAAGACTGCATTTTTATCATAGCTAATATAATAAATCCTACTATATCTGTAAACGATTAAATATATGCTTGGTTCCGCTACGCCTGCATCTCCTTTATGGTCTCGGCTATCATATCTCCGGTCTCGGTGGTCGATAATCCGCCCGAGGCGGAGATATCCGGAATCTTCCCGGTTTCCAGAAGGTGGCGAATAGCGCCCTCGATTATTCCCGCCGCTTTGTTTTCGCCCACATGATCGAGCATCATCGCCGCCGCCGAAATAGCCGCGATGGGATTGGCTTTATCCTGCCCCTTGTATTTGGGCGCAGAACCGTGAATCGGCTCGAACATGGAAACCCGCCCGGGATGAATATTCCCCGAGGCGGCCATACCCATACCGCCCTGTAACATTGCTCCGAGGTCGGTGATAATGTCGCCGAAAATATTATTGCATACGATTACATCGAACGCCTCCGGGTCTTTTATCATCCACATACAGCAGGCGTCAACATACGCGTGGTCGGTCTGTATATCCGGATATTGTTCGGCTACTTCTTCGAAGGTGCGGGTCCATATATCCATAGCCCGGATAGCGTTAGCTTTATCTACCAGGGTTAGCTTTTTCTTCTGGTCCCTCTGGCGGGCAAGCTCGAATGCGTACCTGATGGCCCGTTCAACGCCCTTGCGGGTGAAAATCATCTGGGCCATGGCAACCTCGTCCTCGGTTCCCTTTTTAAATATCCCGCCGAGATTGGTATATAAATCTTCGGTATTTTCCCTGACTACAATGAAATCGATATCGGCGGCGCGCTTGTTTTTCAGGGGCACGAGATTATCTGCGTAAGCCTTGATCGGCCGCAGGTTGACATAGAGGTCGAGTTTGAAGCGTATACTTGAGATAATGGCATGCTCCACCAATCCCGGTTCCACCCGCGGGTCGCCTATTGCGCCGAGATAGACGGCATCGAAAGTCTTTAGTTCATCAATAATAGTATCCGGAAAGAGTTCGCCGGTGGAGAGAAAATGCTCAGAACCATGGGGGAATTCTTTGGTGGTGTACTTGAAGCCGGTTACTTCCGCCGCGGCTTGAAGGACCTTCAACCCCTCACGAACCACGTCCGGTCCTATCCCATCGCCGGCGATAACCGCGAATTTGTATGTTTTATCTTCGGGCATATAATGTCATCAATGTAGTTTAACGTGTTGTCTGCCTGATGTCTCTTAAATTGCTCTAAATAATCACAATCCGCCCAATAATCAAGTTTAATATTGATTATTTGACCTTTGCCAGAATGTAATCCCTTATACCGCCTTTGGCAAGTATATCGCGCATAAATTCCGGGAACGGCACGAAGTTGAAGGTCTTGCCGGTGGTATGGTTGGTAATCGTTCCTTCAGCCATGTTAACGCTGACCTCATTTCCGGCGGAGATATTTTCAACAGCCTCCGGGGATTCGAGGATGGGCAGGCCGATGTTAATGCTGTTGCGGTAAAAAATCCGGGCGAAACTCTTTGCTATGATAGCGGATATCCCCGATGATTTTATTGATAACGGGGCAACCTCCCTCGATGAACCGCAACCGAAGTTTTCCCCGGCGGCGATAATATCGCCTTCCTCAACATTAGCGGCAAAATCCTTATCGAGGTCCTCAAGACAATGTTTTTTCAAATCCTCGGGTTTATAGAGATGGCACCATCTTCCCGGAAGGATGACATCGGTGTTTACAGCGTCGCCGTATTTGAATACTTTTCCTTTTATTTCCATTTTAAAACCTTCTTAGTCTATCAATTTAAACCCTAATTATTATAACGGTTAATCCTTAAATAAATTTACACGGGCTGAAAATACAATACTATTCTAAACTTTTAAGAAAATCGATTGACTGTCTTACCCATTCGAACCTGCCCGATTCAATAATAAAAAAACAATCGGAGCCAATTATTTTCTCAATCGCTCCCTTTAAATCGACATCACCGTTACCAAGGGGAATATGGGCCTTTTTGCCCTTCCGGTCATTGAGGTGACAGCATTTTATATATTCAAGGTTGCCGTCGATAAATTCATAACTATTGTAATGGGCGGTGTCGTATGCGAATGCTAATAATCCCTCCCGGGCGAATTTGCTTATTATATCCATTACAGGTTTATCGAGGGGATGGGTGATTTCCATGATCAACTCTACGCGCCTGTATGCTGTTTTGGCAATTTCTGTCAGGGATGCCAGGAAAGCATCGGTAAGGTACTGCGGATGTTTCCTGCGGTAAAAAACCACCTCTTTTTCGGAGGGGCGCATAAACGCGGCCTGCCCGGGATGAAACGTAAACCGCTTCCCGCCGAGGGCGATGGCTGTTTCAATGAAGGCGCTCATCCTCCGCGCCGCGGCTTCCTGGATCGGTTTATGCCTGGAAATCAACGAGATATCCACCGGGCCGTGGAAAGACAGTTCGGTTCCGGACTCCTCAACCGCGTTTCGAATTTCATTTTTCATATTCTCGTCGTAGCGTTCTGGAAAATGCGAACGGAAATTCATATTGATTTCCGCCCCGGCTACTCCGAGTTCTTCGGCGCGGGAGAGCGCCTCGGGTATAGTTACTCTCGGATCGGTTTCGGTATAACCGGTTCGGTTTTTAAGCTTTTCGAATAATGTCATACGGTTATTATAAGGAATAACCGGGTTAAAATCTATGATATTCGTAGATTATCTGACCAATAAAAAATCCGCCAGGCAGAGCGCCTGGCGGACAAAAGCGATTGCTATCAAGCGTTGCCGCCCGAAAGCGAATTTGAAAAAACTACTTCAGAAGGTTCAGCTTCTTGGCAGTAGTGTATTCGCCGGTTTCGAGGGTGTAGAAGTATACACCGGAAGCCACCGAGGAAGCATCCCAGCTTACAGTATGCTGGCCGGCATCCATTACACCGTCAGCCAGAGTTTCCACAACCTGACCGCTGAGGTTGTAAACGGTTACCGTTACGTGACCGCTGTTTTCCAGGGTGAACGGAATGGTGGTGGTGGCGTTGAACGGATTCGGATAGTTCTGTCCGAGAGCAGTGGTGGTCGGAACATTGTAGTCGCCGTCGCGGACGAGCCACTCAGTTCCCCACTCAACGTTACCGCCGGTTCTGCCCCAAGGATTGACGAACATGAATTCTTCACAGCAAACATCGAGATAATCATTAACGGCTCCGCCAACCTGTACGTTCATGGCCACGGAAGTCAAGCCCAGACCGCAAACGTTACCGACGGCATAGAAATATCTGCCTTCGTAGGTTTCGCCGGAAGCGAGGTTATTGGTTATCACGCGGGTAATATCAAAATCGAAAGGAGTGCTGTTACAGTCGCCAATGATGGGCTGAAGTTCACCGATTACACTCGGCCAGGTGTTCAGACCGGTATTTCTGACGCTGACGTCAAAGAGGATTTCGCCATCGCAGGGTACGAAGTTGTCCACAATGGTCATTTCGCATCTCATATCCCAATCGGGAGGAGGAGCGCATCCGCCTTCACAGCCGGCAAAGCCATACCAGTCGCCGTTACGGTCGCCCAGGAAGAGCAGTTCTTCGTAGAAGCAGTAGGACAGGGTCCATCCCCAGTCACCGCCGGTTACGGTGACGTCTTCAAGCCAGTTACCGTCCATGTCATATACGTGTACCGTGCCGCCGGCGCTTTCTGTGGTGAACAGGGCGTCATGGTTGGTGGCGATCGGATAGGTATATCCATAGAACGGAGTTAAAACGAACTGGTTGACCATCTGACCGGTAGTAATGTCGTGTACCCAGACATCTCCGGCATAATGCTCATACATCAAACCTGTGCACATATCGAAAGCAACGCAGGAGTTGCTGTTCTGGAAAATAGCACTGTAAAGCACCGAAGTGGTACCGGTGGTCGGGTCCACAGTATAAAGGTCCGTTCCGAAGGGCTTGATATAATACATGTCTTCTACGTCATAGTAGAATACGCTACGAACGGCAGTCGGATCGGACATGGTCTGAGCGCCTACCAGAGTACCGTCGAGTTCATAGGTAGCGATATAGCCATTATAACCAATGTCATAATAGTACTGGCCATCGCAGGTGATGCTCATGGTAAAGCTACCCTGGTATTCCGGGAACTGGATCTGGAGAGTAGGAGAATACTGGTCGATTCCGGGAACGATTTCCATGTTATTGTTGGAAGTCTGAGCCGGAAGCTGGGTAGCATCGAAGGGAGCGGCAAACGCAAAAGAAGTTAACAGAACAAATGCGATCGTTAATGCAAAAAGCTTTTTCATAAAATTTTCTCCTGTTTAATTAACTGGTTGGAAAAATTATCGAAAATAAACGGGATGGGTTGTTGATCACCTCCTTTCACAACCTGGAAATAATTGTGACACCTTCCCTGGAAACACTTATCTTAGGTATTAGAAATTTGATAATAGCATTTAGACCACTGCGCCGAATACAAAACCAATTTTTACGGCCGATCTAAACAATTACGAGTTATATAAATTTTATTATTCAGTTAAATTAGAACTCCACCCACGACATGAAGAAATTCTAAGGAGTATATTAGGGTAGCACGACTACGGTATAATAACAATTTTAGATTTTTTTGTCAATACATAAATATCAACAATTTGTTAAATTTGTATTAATTTTTTTGAACCTTCTATCCCGTCAAAACAGCAAAATATGCGGTTTTGCGAACATTTGGCAAAAAAATGGCCGGAAATAATTTCCGGCCACTGTAATTACTATTTCCCGTAACTCGAATTACTTCAACAGGTTCAACTTTTTAGTAGTGGTATAATCGTCAGCCTGAAGGGTGTAGAAATATACACCGGAAGCAACCGAAGAAGCATCCCAGTTAATATTATGGGAACCGGCGTTCATATAACCATCCACCAGGGTTTCGACCAGCTGGCCGGCAAGGTTGTAAACTTTCAGGCTTACATTGCCGTTGTTAGCGAGGTCAAAGGGGATTACGGTGGTGGCGTTGAACGGATTCGGGTAGTTCTGCATCAGCGCGGTTTCGGTCGGGATATTCACATCTTCGCGATCGAGCCACTGCTGGTCGGTCCAGGTCGGTTCCCCGCCCCTGCTCCATTCATGCAGGAAGAAGAACTCGCCGCAGTCTTCGCAGTAGTAGCTGTTGGGACCGTCTCCGGCTTCAACTGTCAGGGCTACCAGGTTGGGCAGATTGCTCCAGTTGCCCATAGTCATGTAATAGTAACCGGTGAAGGTTTCGCCGTTGCCGAGGTCGGTGGTCATTTCTTTGCTGTTGTCGAAATCGAAGACGGTACCGGTGGCGCAGTCGCCGAGGGTCGGGTGAATTTCTCCCCAGACATTGGGCATGTTGGAACCGGTGTTATTGGTAACGTCGAACTGGAATCCGAGGAATCCGCCGTTGGATTGTACGTACGGAGTCAGGATAGTAAGTTCGCAAAGCAGTTCGCCCTGGGCAAGAGTGTAATCCTCGGCGCCTCTCGGGTAAACGCGATAGGCGTCATAAGCATAATGTACAACGCCGACGATCTTTTCGTATTCCATTCCGGCCGCCGGTTGCGGGTCGGGCTGGTTGGAACCGTACTTCCAGAGTTCGTCATCTATAATAACCGGAACACCGGAGGCATCCTGCACCCAGCATTCGTTGTGACTGCTGGGACCTTCGATTACGGTAACATCGTTAAGCTCGACCAGCATTCCTTCGTATTGCTCGGCTTCATAAGAGCAAAGGCTGTCGAGGGTCGCGGTGGTTACGTAAGTCGGGTCGATGTTATTGCCAACTGAAACGATTGTGCTGGCGGTGATGTCCATGAATTCGGTTACGCCGTAGTATTCGCTGATAAGACCAGTGAGAGTTACCGAGTCGCCAACTTCGGGTTCAACGGTAGTGTCGTAGACATACAAACCGCTCCAGAGGGTGTCGGCGGGATCCTGCATCCAGAACCAGGGGCTACTTCCCTGGCGGACGGCGGTAACGATTCCGGAAAGGGTTACTTCATCACCGTTGTAGTATGAGGGGAAACAACCGTTTCCTTCGCATTCCTGCATCTGCACCTGGGCAATGGTAACATTGCCGGCAGGGGTGAAGTCATATCCGCCGCGCGGATAAAGCCTGTATTCACCGTAGGAATAGTGGACCACGCCAACGATCATGTCATAAGTGTCGCCCTGTGCCGGGGTCGGGTTGGGAGCGAAATCGCCGTATTTGTACATTTCATCATCGAGATAGATGCTGTCAATGCCGTTAGCATCTCTTATCCAGTTCTGGCCATAGCTGTCCTGGTCAGTAAGAATGGTTACATCATAAAGGGCAACCAGCACGCCTTCCCAGGCTTCAGCAGTAGCACTGCAACCGCCGGCGAGATCGTCGGTTCCCAGAGAGCAGGGTTCCATGACATCGAGGCCGGAATCGAATACGTAGAAGCTGTCGACAGAGGTGATCTCGGTAACGCCGAAATACTCAGTTACCGTACCGCGAACATAAAGAGAGTCGCCAATGCAGGGAGCTACGCCGTCATCGTATACATAGACGCCATTCCATTCACAGCCATCAGCCTGCAGGTAGAAATTGGGGTAGCTACCGGCTTGAACCGCGGTGACTTTGCCAACTACTTCGACAGTCTGGTCAACATAGGGGGAAGGGAAACAGTCGTCTCCGGAACCCTGGTTGGTGTCGTTGAACTGAACATCGTAAATCGCGCCGAAAGCCATCGGGAATGAGAAGACGGCAATCGCCAAAGACAGAATTAACGCTTTCTTCATTTGGTTAATCCTCCTAACCTGTTTGAGTTTTGTTATTTGTTCTAATTTATGTTAAATGACCTATTCTACCGGGAGGCAAAATCAATCCTTCGCGGAGAGTGATTCCACCGCCCATACCTTATAACCGGTTTTAAACCTGGTTAATTTTATAAAGAACTTCGCTTTATACTGCCCGTTAAAAGCCGTTGAAATAGAGCTTGTGTAGAAAATTCCTAAATAGCGCGGCAATTTACAATTTTCGTTATAAGATGTCAAGTTAAGATATTGTTAATTTCGGCAATGTCTTTTACAAATACTAAATAATAGTAAATTTGATGCAATTTTTCGAGATACAGTGTATTATAAAAGAGCTATGTAACCTTATCAGCTTTAAATCGTATTTAAAGCAGATTCGCATTTAGATAACGGAGGAGATATGGCAAAGAGATTATACAGGTCTTATGATAGCAGGATAATCGGAGGGGTATGCGGCGGACTGGCGGAATATTTCGATATTGATCCCACGCTGGTCAGGATTATATGCGTCGCGCTGGCTTTGGTGGCCAAGCCGGTAATCATTATATATATAGTGGGATGGATTATAATCCCCGAGCGGGAGCCATCGGTTATAGTTGAAGGCGCCGAAAGCGAAGATGTTGCCCGCGTATCAGATAACAGCAACCGTGGTATGTGGTTCGGGATTATCCTTGTAATTCTCGGTTTCGGTTTTCTTCTCGATTCATTCAGTTTCTGGTATTGGTATGATTTCTCCAAATTATGGCCGTTGTTACTTATAGGTCTGGGGGTTTTAATAATAGGCAAAGCTTTATCCAAAAAGAAAGAGGTTGAGTATGAGAGTTAGCAGTTTGAGAACGGGCTTGATACTGATAGGTACCGGATTGATATTACTTGGCAATACCCTCGGCTATATCGACTGGTTCGTTTGGGGAGACCTCTTCAAGTTATGGCCGGCCCTTCTGATAGCCATTGGTATTGAGTTGATCTTCAGGAAAAGCAAAACGCCGGCCCTTGCCTATGTATCGCCTTTGATAATACTGGCTTGTTTTATATACGCGCTCGCAGGTGATGTAGCTTTAGCCAACGGATCGTCCTCAAAATATAAGAAGGAAATAATGTACGCGATAAGCGACGAACAGATGGAAGGCATCGGATCCCTTGATTACCGGTTCGATCTATCCGTGGGAAGCTTTGAGTTCGATTCCGCGGATTCGGGAGTATTTCTCGCCGACCTCGAATACTATGGTTCAAAACCCGCATTCGATTTTGAAAATGACGACGGCGAGGGAGAGATTGAGCTGAAATATCCTAAATGCCGGAGTTACAAATCAGTCGGAAAAAACGGCTGTAGTTCCTTTTTATATCTTGATGACCGCAAGCCCACGGTATTGGATATCAATGCCGATGTAGTCGAAATGGCCCTCGACCTGATTGATATCGAAGTTACCGATTTGAATATCGATTCGGGGGTTTCGGACATTATGGTGCGTTTCGGCGACAAGGCCGATTACCTGGAGGCGAGTTTTGATATAGGAGTAAGCGAACTTTCTGTTTTTATTCCGGAGAATGTTGCCGTTCGCCTGCGTAAAGACACGGGATTGGCATCGGTCTCCTACAAAAGCCTTGGGCTGATAAAAGCGGGAAAAGGCGTTTATGAATCGCCGGATTATGGAGTTGCTCCCAAGAAAATTTCGCTTGATATAGACGCCGGGATCAGCGACATAGAAGTTAAATACTATAGTACCCGCTCAGCATCGCTTTAGTTCGCCTTTTCGGGATCGAGTGGTCCCCGCGTAAACCTCCGGTAATAGAAACTCAAACGCACTATCCAATCCATAGGCATCGTAGCCCATAATCCATCGAGCCCGAAGTTGAAAACGAATCCGAGTAAATATGCGATCGGAATTCGTGTCGCCCATGAACCTAACATGGAAACCCACATGACATACTTGGTCTCCCCAGCGCCCCGAAGCGCGCCGGCGTATACCATGGAAATTCCCAAAAGCGGCTGGGCGATGCACCCGTATATCAAAAACCTCTTGCCGTATTTAATGACTTCCGGATCATCGGTGAAGATCCTGACCCAGAATTCCGGAAATGAAATCAATATAATAGCGAAAACCATCATAATGCCTACCGTTATATAAGACGCTTTTTTAGCCATAATCCGCGCCCTGTCGGGATCTCGGGCGCCCAGGTTCTGTCCGACGAGCGCGGTGGTAGCCTGCATAAAAGCGAATCCCGAAAGGAGGGAAACCATTTCGATATTGATACCCATCTGGTGCGCTCCGTAAGCTATAACCGATATGGCAATTACCATCCGGGCAAAAACGAATTGCATGGTAATTCCTACCAGCCTTTCACCAAGGACGGGGAGACCCAACCGGGCAAGTTTTTTCGCCGGCTCCATTTTCGGCAAGGCTAACCGCGGGGAAAGCAAACCCCGTTTAATAGCTATAATATAAAGGACTATCGCCCCGGTCGATTCGGCGATTCCGGTAGCCAGGGCGGCGCCTTCGACTTCCATGCGGGGAAGGCCGAACTTGCCGAAAATCAGGCTGTAGTCCAGAAATATATTCATTATGTTTATGGAACCGATAACCGCAAGCGGAGTGCGGGAATCGCCACTGCCCTGAAAAATGCTGGCCAGGAAAAAGTTCAATAGTTTTAGAGTGAAGAAGAAGAAGAAAATGTCCGTATATTCAAGCAGGTGTTTATGAACCGCTCCTTCCACTCCCATAGCATCTCCCATTGCGCCGGAAAAATTATAACCGATAAAAGAAAGCAAAATCCCGATCATAATCGCTATTGAGAAATCGGTATCGGCCTCCTCGCGTCTTTTCACGAAATCTTTCTCGCCGGTTCGGAAAGCAACCATTACGGTTCCGGCAACGGCGGTGGCATGGGTAAAAGCCTGCATGGCGAAAACGAATAACTGGGCAAGGCCTACCGAGGCAAGCTGGGCGGGACCGATATGTCCAATAAAAGCGGTATCAACGATCGCCGGCCCCCGGGAGAGAATATTCGTGGCCACGATTGGAAGCGCTAATCGGAGTATGTCTTTGCTGTGGTTATCGTTCATTTATGTATCAGGCATAAAACTGTATAGTATAAGGAAACTTAGCAGAATAAAAGCTTTTTCGGAAAATACAGGTTGTTTTGATAATAATAACTATCGTTTAGCTTAATTGATATATATTCGTTTCAGAAATTGTATAAATTGTCGATAATTATAACAGGATATTAAAAGGGCGGTTATTACAAATACTGAAATAGAATTATATCACGCGAAGTCACTCTCTTATAAAAACCAAGATATTTGCTGTGGAAATATGAAAATCCTGATTGCTGAAGACGAACCAGTATCGCGCAAGATATTAGAGAGAAACCTTCTGAAATGGGGCTATGAGGTTATCGTAGCCTGCGATGGAAACGAAGCCCTCCGCCACCTCGAAAACGACCGTGATTTAAACCTGGCTATCCTCGATTGGATGATGCCCGAAAAGGACGGTATCGCGGTATGTAAAGAAGTTCGCGCGTCAGGCCGCGAGGCGTTTCTTTATATCATCCTGCTGACCGCCAAAGGCAAAATTGAAGATGTTGTTACCGGGTTGGAATCCGGAGCCGATGATTACATTGTAAAACCATTCGACAGGACCGAGCTTAAAGCAAGGGTCAGGGCGGGGGAGAGAATGGTAAAGCTGGAAACCTCCCTGCGCAGTAAGATAATCGAGCTCAAACAAACTATGGAAAGCATCAAGGAACTCAAAGGCATAATACCGATATGCGCGTGGTGCAAAAAAATACGAAATGACCAGGAATACTGGGAGGATGTCGGAGATTATATCAAGGGACATTCCAAGGCGGAAATAAGCCATATTGTCTGTCCCGAATGCCTTCAGAAAATAAAAAACGGTGAACTTGAACTTGCCGGTGAACCGGAATAATTCCCCCTTGGCTTTAACTTCTATTTGCTTATTTACCGATTCCCATTTATATCCTTTATGTTAAACCTATCGACGGGAGAGTTGAATGAATTACCAGATCAAAAGTTTCAATTTTGAAAGATACCGCAGTGGAATAGAAGAGACGCTTAAACGGATGGAGAACGACCAAACCGTTACCCGGATATGGTCGGTTGACCACACCGTATGGAGCAATGACCCAAAAGAGATTTCGAACCGTTTGGGATGGCTCAAAAGCCCGGTCGAGATGAAACAGCATACTTCGGAAATAAAGAACTTCGCCGAAGAGGTCCGCCGGGATGGATACACCAATGCCCTTCTACTGGGTATGGGTGGTTCCAGCCTGGCCCCGGAAGTCTTCCGGCTTATTTTCGGCGTTGGTGAGGGTTCTCTTGACCTGGCAATACTGGACAGCACCGACCCGGATTATGTGCGGGAAATGTTCAACCGCTCCGACCCGGCAAAAACTCTTTATATCGTCTCCACAAAATCGGGAACTACAATTGAAACATTCTCATTTTTCAAATATTGTTACCGGAGATGCGTGGATATCCTCGGCGAAAGCGAGGCGGGAAGACATTTCGCCGCCATCACCGATCCCGGAAGTTCTCTGGAGGAATTGGCCGGAAAACTGAGCTTCAGAAAAACCTTTCTTAATGACCCGGATATCGGCGGCCGTTACTCAGCATTGTCTTTCTTCGGATTGGTGCCGGCGGCGCTGGTAGGAGCTGATATCGAGTTATTGTTAAACCGCGCGGGTGAGATGGGAGATTTGTGCAGGGAAGAAACCGGCATAACCGGCGGCGCTAATCCCGGATTGCGCCTTGGCACGCTTATGGGAGTATGCGCGTTGAACGGTACGGATAAACTTACACTGGCCATTTCTCCCGAAATCGCCTCGATGGGGAGCTGGCTGGAACAGCTAATCGCCGAAAGCACCGGCAAAGAAGGAATGGGAATTGTTCCGGTCGACGGCGAGGAGTTAATCGAACCGGAGTATTACGCCAATGACCGCCTGTTTGTCCATGTTAAATTACACGGCGACAACACCTGGGACAGGCATATAAAAGCGCTTATAGAAAAAGGATTCCCGGCAATCGAACTTTTGCTGGAGGATAAGTACGACCTTGCATCCCAGTTTTTCCTCTGGGAGATGGCTACCGCCGTATCCGGGGAAATCCTGAAAATCAATCCATTCGACCAGCCCAATGTTGAGTCGGCTAAAACAGCGGCGAAGAAAATGATGTCCGCCTACAGTGAAAAAGGGGAATTGCCCCAAACCGAACCGGCGCTCAAGGAAGATGGAATTGAAGCATACACGGAACACAATCCCGATAACCTTGGCGATGCCCTGGAAAGTTTCTTTGAGGATATAAATCCAGGCGGGCAGACCACCCATACTGGAAGGAGTTATGCCGCCATACAGGCATTCATCAAACCATCGGTAGATACCGGTAACCTGCTCCAGAAAATGCGCACGGCGATTCAGCGGAAATACAAGATTGCCACAACAGCAGGCTATGGCCCCCGGTTTTTACATTCCACCGGACAGCTTCATAAGGGAGATTCCGGCAACGGCTTGTTTATCCAATTTACATCCGGGCCTTCAAAAGATATCGCGATTCCCGATTCTCCCGACAGCGATGATTCGTCCTTCACTTTCGGCGTATTAAAAATTGCCCAGGCGATGGGAGACAGGCAAGCCCTGCTGGATAATAAACGTAAAATCATCAGATTCCATATCGGAGCGGATATCATTGCCGGCTTGGAAAAGATTGTTGATTTAACCGGATGATATAATCAACTCAAGAATACCTGGTAAGCGCTTTGCGTACTTCGCCCTCTATGAGGGATTTGGGGATTAACATCGGCTTTTTGGTGATTTCCACGGCGGCTGTGTTGCCGTCTACATTTATAACCGCCGCTATTTTTCCTACCGGAGTTTCGCCGGCAACTTCTATTCTGTTGCCTTCTCTGGCAAGGTCAACATTATGCTTCTTAGCCGCCGCTTCTATTTCCGGGAAGCGTTCTTCCCAGTCTTCGGGGAGTTCTATTTCAAAATCTGCTGGCATTATTCCTCTCGTGGTTATGATTCCTTTACAGCGGCGACAAGGTCGGTGAATGCTTTTTTGCCGTCGCTGAAAAACATCAATGTATTATCAGCCGCGAAAAGCGGATTGGGAATACCCGCAAACCCGGGGCTGAGGCTTCGCTTAATAACGACAGTCGTGCGCGCTTTGTCAACATCAATAATAGGCATTCCGGCTATAGGCGATTTGGGATCGGTCTTGGCTACCGGGTTGACCACATCATTGGCCCCGATTACCAGCGCGACATCGGTCTGTTCGATGTTCGAATTAACCTCATCCATCTCTTTAAGTTTCTCGTAGGGGATATTCGCTTCGGCAAGCAGTACGTTCATATGACCGGGCATCCTTCCCGCTACGGGGTGGATACCGAACTCCACGGTAATGCCCCGCGACTCAAGCAGATTGGTGAGGTCGCGTACGGCATGCTGGGCCTGCGATACCGCCATACCATAACCGGGCACTATAGTTACCCTGCGGGCGGTGTCGAAGAGCATGGCGATCTCATCGGCTGAAGTGGATTTAATCCTGCCCTCGTAAATATCATCTACCGCGGAATCCTCCGACGGCCCCAGTACCCCAAAGAGAACATTGGTCAATGAGCGGTTCATCGCTTTGCACATAATATTGGTCAGGATCAACCCCGAAGCCCCTACCAGGGAACCGGAGATGATCAAAACATTGTTGCCCAGTACGAAACCGGTGGCCGCCGCGGCAAGGCCCGAATATGAATTCAAGAGGGAGATTACTACCGGCATATCAGCGCCGCCGATAGGTATGACCAGCAGTATACCCAGCAATGAGGCGGCGGCTACTGTCAGCCAGTACCATAACATAACATCCGGGTTTAAAATCACCATAACGCCGAAGAAAATTGCCGTAGCCGCCAAAAGGATATTGATTGCTTTCTGTCCGGGAAAGAGGACCGCGCCGCTGGTTATAACTTCCTGCAACTTTCCGAAAGCGACCAAACTTCCCCAGAATGTTACCGCGCCAATAATTCCCGATGCCGCCGTAGCGATGAGCATCTGGGTCATGGAAGCCGCGCCGATAGCGCCCGACTCGGCAAGAGCCGCCCCGGCAACCAATGCCGACGCGCCGCCGCCAAAACCATTGAACAACGCCACCAACTGAGGCATGGCGGTCATCTGGATTCTTATGGCTAACACCATACCGATGGCGCCGCCGACGACAATACCGGCGATGATTAACTCGAAACTGATAATCTGCTTGTTGAACAAGGTAACCAAAACCGCGATTAGCATACCCAGCGCGCCCATAAGATTGCCGCGCACCGCAGTCCGCGGATGGGTCAAACCTTTAAGCCCGAAGATGAACAGTACCGATGCGAGTAGATATGCCAGATTTATGAATGTAGCGCTCATCTTTACCTGTCCTTCTTCTGGAACATCTTCAGCATCCTGTTGGTGACCATAAATCCGCCCACGACATTTATGGTGGCAAAAACCACCGCGCTGAAACCGAGGATGGTAGTCAGCATGGTATGTTGGGAACCGGCGGAAATCATCGCCCCGATCAGGGTGATGCCCGAAATCGCGTTAGAACCGGACATCAGCGGGGTATGAAGGGTGGGCGGTACCTTGGTAATTACCTCGAATCCCACGAATATGGCCAGGACGAAAATTGTTAAACCTATTACAAAAGATTCCATACTATCTCTCCAGTTACGTTACTTTTATTTCGCTCCCCGCAGTATTTCCAAAACATGCGGGTGGACAATCTCACCTCCGCGGGCAACCATTGTGTCTTTGGTTATCTCATCTTCGAGATTGAAATCGATTCTGCCTTCTTTGATTATATGCGTTAAAAACGTGGATATATTTTTTGCGTACATCTGGCTGGCATGGTACGGAACAGTTGCCGGAATATTCAATGGTCCCGCGACGGTGATTCCGTTATAATCTATAATCTCTCCGGCTTCGGTAAAATCGCAGTTCCCGCCCCTTTCGGCGGCGAGGTCCACAATTACCGACCCGGGATTCATATCCTTAACCATTTCCGAAGTAATCAAAATGGGAGCCTTCTTGCCGGGCACCGCCGCGGTGGTAATAACTACATCGCTATCCTTGATAACCCCGGTCATCAATTCCCTCTGCCTGCGGTAAAATTCCTCGTCCATCGCCTTCGCGTAACCGCCCTTATCCTCGGATGTCCCTGTTTCCAGCTCCAGCTCCACGAAATCCGCGCCCAGGCTCTGCACCTGTTCTTTGACCGCCGGTCGTATGTCATAAGCTTTAACCGATGCCCCCAGGCGTTTGGCGGTGGCAATCGCCTGCAGACCGGCAACGCCGGCGCCGATTATAAATGCCTTTGCCGCCGATATCGTACCCGCGGCGGTCATCATCATGGGGAACATCTTCGGCAGGTGTTCCGCCGCTATCAATACCGCCTTGTATCCGGCGATACTGGCCATTGATGATAGCACATCCATACTCTGCGCCCGGGTAATACGGGGCATCAACTCCATGGAAAACAGCGTCGCGCCCTTCTGAGCAACATGTTCATTAAGCCTCGGTTCGCTTAAAGATTCGGTCATGCCGATTATCACCTGCCCATCATGAATCAAATCAAGATCGCTTTTGCCCCTTTCAGGATTAGCGGGATAAGCCCGGACCTGCAGGATAATATCGGAGTTTTTGAAAACCTCGCCGCGCTCATTAACTATTGCGGCTCCCTTTTCGCTGTATTCATCATCTTTAAAGCCGGCGTTCATTCCGGCGCCGGACTGGACATGGACTTCGAAACCTTTTTTGAGGAGAGCTTGAACAGACGCCGGTATAAGCGCTACCCGGTTTTCGCCCGGGAAGCTTTCCTTGGGAACACCGACCTTGATTTTATTTTCCGCCATTAACAGACCGCCTTTGAAACCCTGCATTATCAATGAGTTATCATATTAAAACTAAATGAA
>WJIJ01000191.1 GCA_014730345.1 Candidatus Zixiibacteriota bacterium
CCCACAACTCCGGTATCAAACCATAGATCATTGAACTCCTCGCGGATATGGTATCCGGGACCGCCCCATCCGTTGCCATAAGGGCATCCGCTCTGGATTACAAAATTGGGGATAACCCGGTGGAATAAAACACCGTCGTAGAAATCCGATTCAGCGAGTTGTATAAAATTATGCACCGTCCGCGGGGCTTTATCCGCCCTCAACTCGATGATGAACCTTCCCTTATTTGTTACCACTATGGCCCGCGGATTTTCTCGGTAACCCTTGAAAATCTCGTTGTAGTTTTGAGCGGTAATCCGCGTGGGATAATAACCCAAATCCGCCGCGTAATCAGGATCGGCTTTGCCGATAACCAGCAGAGCCTCTTCTTTTATAAGGCGGGGGTAATCCATGGAGGCGACATCCTTTAAAAAATCATATACGGGCTCGGATGCTTCGGTGGTATCGGCAACTGCACCGAGGGCTGTAATTATTCCCCTTCCCAAATCGAAATTGGTGGAATCGATTATGGGAGGAAAGTTATTAATCAGTATATCGATAAATTTCTTGTCTTTGGTGCTCGCCAATACATCGGCGGCGGCGGCTTTCAAATAATTGTTTTTGCTCGAAGAAAGCGTGGAAAGCAGAAAGCCTTCGGAGGTCTTTATACCAGACTCCTGCAAGGCGAAGATAACCTCGAGTATCACCCGCCAGTCCCGGTCGGTGGTCATCTGCATCAACAGCCGGAAAGCGTCATCGCTTTTAATCTTTCCAAGGGCTTTTGCCGCCTGGGCGCGCACATACCAGTGTTTATGGGTCATGTAATCCTGGATAATGCGCGTACAGCGTCCCCTGCCGATCTCACCGAGGGCGTTTAAAATATCACCCTTCAACCCGAGGTTCGCCCCGGCAACGGTAACGCTCAAGGCCTGTATCGACCGGAGCCCGCCGATTTTCCCGAGAGCTGTTGCCGCTTCCCTGCGTTCCTTATCGCTCCTGTCTTTGGTGTTGCGTAATATCTTAACGATTGCCGCGGCCACCCTGTCGGTTTTTAACCTCCCGGCGGAGCGAACCGCTTCACAAACAACCCTGGTATCGTCATCGTAGAACCTGCTTATAAGATAAGGCTGATCCTGCTCTTCGGCTATTTTACCGAGGGCGCGGCATGCTAAAGCGCGCACTTCCGGATATTCGCTTTCCAACGCCCGGTACAGGTTTTTCCGAGCGGATTCATCGGGCAGGCGAGTCAGGGCGTAAATGAGATTAAACTGGAAATCCTCGCCTTCATATTTATCGCCATATCCGGTTAGTTTACCGCCAAGAGCGCTGTCGCCGGAGAATGCCAGCGCCAGCAACGCTGATGAAACAACTTTTTCATCCCTATCGAGAAGTTTTATAAGCTCATTGTTCAATGAATCGGTGCGGTAGAAACTCAACGACTTGCATGCGTATTTGATATATTCCGGATTAGCGCCAACCATCAGTTTTTCCAGGTCCGCTATGTTTATTTCGTCATGTATCAAACCGACCGCGCAGGTAATATCCGGGAAAAGCGAGGAGTCGCTTCTATCATAATAAGTGCTCAATTGCCGGGCATAATCCGGGTTGCCTATCCTGCCCGCCGCCCAAACCGCCGCGCGGGCTATTTCCGGTGAGTCGTTATGGTACTGTAGTATCTCCAATCCCATATCTCCCCTGTCCTCGGCTACCTTTATATTAAGCATTTTTTCCTCAGGGCTCTTTCCGCAGGATAATAACACCAGGCAGGAACTGAGAAGAGCCAATAAGTAAATCAAAGTCTTTCGCATACTTGAAACGATACCCTTATTCAACCAGGAATTGCTTTTCTTAAATTAAATCAAATATGAAGGAGAAGTCAACATCAACATACATCGAGGAATAATCAATCTTCCCCAGGTAATTGACCGGACGCTTCAAGTCAGGGATATTCTTCATAACCCGGTCAAACTCTTTACGCACGGAATCATTGTCCCTGTCGGTGGTAAATATAAAGCCCGCGGGGATATTCTTGTGGTGGGTATTCAGTTTTGAAATATAGGAGGGCAGGTTAGCGAGATGAGCATAGGGGATAACCGAGAGTAAAAAATCCGCGGTATAGGATTTATCCGAATCAGGAGAGAAAATAATCATCCGAAGGTTGCGTAGTGTAAGCTGAATATTCAACATAAGGATTTCTATCGCCTTATGATATTCCGAATCGATGGGCGTCTTCATGTCACCGTGGAGGACCTTGTTGCCATAAATAACCGATAGAGGATTCCCATCCTTGATAATAATCTGGAAGGGGACTCCGTACTTATCCACCCCGTAGAGCTTATACCTTTCGGTGGAACCATTGATATAAAAGATATTATGCCCGTTCTGGTGAAAATGAGTAACCAGCGCTGACGGTATTTTATTTTCAGGGTCTACTATGTCGGAGATTACGACTCGCAACGTTTTAATATTACTCTTAGAGTTTTGTGTTTCGCCGTGGGATATTGAATTTATCTTGAAAATGCTGGAAACATCCTCAAGCCCTCGGCCAAGTTTTTTCTTTTCCAAGTTATATAATCCAGAAGAGAATAGAAAGATCAGTTAACCGAAATAACCGAATTGATTCCGCCGAGATTATCATCGGCCTTAATCGGGTTATTTGGATCCGGGACCCATTTCCCGTCTACGATAAAACGATACTGGTAAGTTCCGGGATCGAGAGGGATAACTTTCTCCCAAACGCCGTCGGACCTCTTACGGGCGACAACGCCTTCATCGGGAGACCAATTATTGAAATCGCCGGCAAGCATAACCCTGTTTGCTTCAGGATTTTTATACCTGAATACAACGCCTTCTTCAGAACGCTGGGGCTTCAAGGAGTACTCCTCGTGTTTCTGCGCGGGATGCTCCTCCTGAAGAATAATTTCCGCGGCAAGGGCGCGGTAATCCTGGTAAGCGATACCACCACGGTCGTAAACCGTGATCGGTTGTCCAAAACTGGCGGCTTCTTTTAGTTTCACCGACATTCTAATAGTAGTAGTCAAAAGGTTTTCGCCGAAATGTTCTTGTATCTCTCTTAGCAATTCTCTCGAAAATCTTGTACGCTTATCGTAAATCGTAGCTAACGCCTGTACCTTAATTATATGCCCGGTCTTTTCCTCCTGGAGACGCACCGTCTCCAAAAGCTTGCCTAATCCATGCAGTGAAAAGAAACTCGGTTCCACCGGAACTATCGCCTCCGATGTGGCGCATAAAGCATTTACCGTAAGTAAACCAAGAGAGGGCGGACAGTCAACTATAATATAATCAAAAGGCTCCTGTAATTCCATTATTCTGCCAAGGAGGATTCTCTCTTTACCCTGGAAATCGGACAATTCCCTTTCTAAAAACGACAATAGCAGGTTCGACGGCGCGAGATAAAAATTATTATCAAGCTCAATTAAAATATCATCCCATTTAAAACTGTTCGCTTTGCTCGGAGAGAAAGCATCGTAAATGGTATGTTCCAGCGTTTCGGGTTGAAGATCAAATGAAATAGATGCGTGACCTTGCGGGTCTAAATCCAATAGCAGGACCCTTCTCTTTTTCTCAGCGAGACAAGCGCTTAGATTAACCGCTGTAGTCGTTTTTCCACATCCGCCTTTTTGGTTGATGATGGAAATCGTCCGCATAACTCCTCCTTGTGTTATCTTACCCGACTACGGTCCTGTCATTTTTGGGTGTCAAATCAATGGAGTGTGGACGCGAGTAAGAAGTCACTGTTTATTATCCGCCTAATTCGGTAATTCCTTGTGGATTTCAAGCGCCCTATTTTCCACATTATAAACGGTGTAAAATTTAAGATATAACGATTTGTTTGTCAAGAACTTTTTTGCACATATACTTTATAAAGTGTACAAAAACCTTGCACACCCTATATATTGGATATTAATGGTGAAAGTTTGCATTATTTATATAAATATTGGCAGTTCAACATCATTGAAAACCCAAAACACAGAAAAATATTCCGAACAAAATCCGACTATTTGATAATAATATTACTTGCGCTATTATTGCTATTCGTATATAATAGGCGATTATGTTTTTTAGATAAAAATTTTGTTATCGTTTTGTTAAGTGGAATAACTTATGGCTGAGTATTATTCTCGAATCATCGGAACCGGCAGAGCCGTTCCTCCAAAAATTCTAACTAACTATGATTTGGAAAAAATTGTTGATACCACCGATGAGTGGATCGTTACCCGCACCGGAATAAAAGAACGTCACATCGC
>WJIJ01000038.1 GCA_014730345.1 Candidatus Zixiibacteriota bacterium
AGAGCCGCCGATTTCGGGGAGCCGGGGTTCGGGGACTATCTTTTTCGCCAACTGCAACTTGTCCTGCAAATACTGCCAGAATTACCCGATTTCGCAATACGGTGAAGGGCGCGAGGTATCGCCGGAGGTTCTTGCCGGGATGATGCTTGAGCTGGAGAAACGGGGCGCGCATAATATTAACTTTGTAACCCCGTCTCATTTGGTTCCGCAGGTTATCGAATCCTTTTATATTGCCCAAAACGCAGGATTCAGCGTGCCGGTAGTATATAACAGCTCCGGTTACGATAAGGTGGAAACATTGCGCCTGCTGGAGGGTATAGTTGATGTATATATGCCCGATATGAGGTATAACGACCCGAAGACGGGCGAACAGCTGTCCGGGATTAAAAATTACCCGGAGGTTAACCGGATGGCGATAAGCGAGATGCACCGCCAGGTGGGAGACCTGAAGATGGATAACCAGGGAATAGCGACACGGGGATTGTTAATCCGGCATCTTGTGTTGCCCAATGGCTGTTCGGGTTCTGAAGAAATTTTTAAATTTATTGCTGAAAAGATTTCGGAAAAGACCTATATTTCATTGATGAGCCAGTATTTTCCGGCGTACGAAGCGGTAGATGACCCGGCGCTTAAAAGGCGGATAAACAGGAGAGAATTTCAGAAGGCTGTAGACGCTTTCTACGACGCAGGTTTGTCGGAAGGATTTATACAACCGGAGCCCTATTAAATGGATATGAAAGAGCTTGGCGCCCGTAAAGTTACATTATTCCTGCTGATTTCGATGCTGACCTTCGCATCGTGTTCAAGCTGTGTTTATTATAATACTTTTTATCATGCTAAAAAGTTTTATAATGAAGCGGAGAGGAACCAGTCGAAAAACGAGGATGGCAAGGCGAACCAGAACGACAAGGCCAAGTATGAAGATGCCATCAAAAAGGCATCGAAGGTGTTAAGTTTTCACGCGGACAGCAAGTATGTCGATGACGCGCTTTATCTTATTGGCAAGTCTTATTATAACATGGAGGAATGGCGCAAATCCGACCGTAAGTTCAAGGAACTGATAGTTAATTTTCCGGAAAGCAAATTCGTGACCGAAGCAACCTTTCTTTTGGGGATGTGCAATTTCCATGTCGAGAGTTACAATGCCGCTGAGGAACCGTTCCGGGAGATTCTCGCGCAGGAGAAGAAGACCGATTTCCACGACGATGCTTCATTTATGATAGCGGAGATTCGCTACGCGCGGGAGGAGTATAATATTGCCATAGAGTATTACAATGAGATGCTCAAGAATTTTCCCAAGAGCGATTTGAAAGCCAAAGCGCTGGCTCGTATTGGAAACTGTTACTTCGAACAGAATAATTATTCACAAGCCCATAATTATTATCAACAGGCGTTAAAAGCTGGGCCGGATACTGATTTGAGGTATGAGATAAGATTTGCGGCAGGCGAGTGTCTTTACAAACTCGGCGACTATAATGAAGGATTGAAGATTTACAAGAGCCTCGTTGAAAACAGCAAATATCTCGAGCATGTCGCGGATGTCAAGCTCCAGATAGCGGAGGGTTATTACAATACCGGGGACAAAGAGGAGGCGATAGAGACCTACGAGGAAATACCGGATGAAAAACCTAATACGGTGCAGGCGGCCGAAGCTTATTACGAACTGGGGCGGATTTACGAACGGGATGGTGAATTGCAGAAGGCAAAGGACGCTTATCAAAAGGGCTCAACGCAGAGCCGGGACAGCGAACATGCCCAGCTATGCGTCTCTAAAGCATCGGAAATATCCAAATTAGAAACCTATCGCTCCACGCTTTCGGATTCCACCAGGCAGGATGTGGTCGACACGCAGTTGCTTTTAGCGGAAACCATGCTCTTTGATTTCTCCCAGCCTGATTCGGCAATTCGCGAGTATAAAACTATTCTCGAGGACTATCCATACAGCAGTCAGGCCCCGCTGGCTTATTTCGCCCTGGGGTATATCTACAGGGAAATAAGGGCCGATACGGCGATGGCGGACAGTTTTTATATCGAGCTCGCGGGCAGGTATCCAGATTCGCCCTATGGCCATCGAGCCGCAGAGATTCTGGGGATACTGGAGATGTTCCCCGATTCGCTAAACCCGGAGAAGTTGTTCAGCCGGGCGGAGAATAAGCTTTTCGAGGAGGATGACCCTGATTCGGCGATTATGCTTTACCAGCAGATACAGGCGGACCATCCGGGAACTGAATACGCCGCGCGGGCTTCTTACGCGGTTTCGTATATATTCGACCGCATTATCACCCCCGCCGATTCTACCGATTCAACCGCTCTTTACGCTTACCAGGCCGTGGTTGACAATTACCCGGAGACCGAGTACGCCAGGGCGGCTAAATTGAGATTGGGACTCACCAAACGGGAGTCATCGCGGCAGAAACTGGGTCAGATGATCGAAGATGATACGACCACCACATTTAACCCCGAGGATACTACAACGTACTCGGAATCAGGGATGGATCTCGCCCCGGAGCCGCAGAATAAGGAACCATTGATCTGGCCATACTCGATTAGAACCATCGAATTGCGCGGAAAGGCGGTTGTTAAGTTTTTTGTTGATATTTTCGGGGAAATTTCCGAAGTTGAACTCTTGACCGAGTCGGGATTTGAAGAACTTGATCAGGCTATAATCGAATCCATGGAAAATTCATCTTACGAAGCGCAGAACATGGAAGCCGAGGATTTGAACAGATATTACCTTTACCAATACGAGTTCGTTTCACCTGAAGAAGCAAAGAAAACGGGAGAAGAGCCTCCAAAAGTAGGTCCGGGATAATATGTCCGGCGTTTACCAGGCGGAAATAGTTTCTAACAATTCTATCGACAATGAAGCATACCTGCTGACATTGAAGGCACCTGAAATAGCCCGGGCCAGTATGCCGGGGAATTTCGTGCAGTTGAAAATTGAAATGGCTGACGGGGGGTTCTGGCGCAGGCCGTTTTCGGTTCTGGATACCGACGGCGGTAATATAAAAATCCTGTATAAACCATTGGGAAAAGGAACCCTGGCTCTCACAAAATTTCCGCCGGGGAAAATCGTTTCGGTGATTGGCGCGCTGGGGAACAGCTTTTCATTTCCATCCCGGGACAGCATGATAATCCTGACCGGCGGCGGTATCGGTGTGCCCCCACTGTATAATCTGGCGAAGCATCTCATCAAAAGCGATTACAATCCCCGCAATATACATTTCTTCAACGGCGCCGCGGGGCATGATTCCATAGTATACCTCGAGGAAAGCGCTGAATTGGGGATTAATGTTTACGCGGTTACCGAGGATGGTTCCATGGGCATAAAAGGCTATGTTACCGATGGAGTAAAGCAATTTTTGAATGGTATGAGCAAGACATCGCTTTCCAATGAGCCTGTGATGTACGCGTGCGGTCCCATGCCCATGCTTCGGGCGGTAGGATTAATGGTCAGTGAATATGATGTGTACTGCGAGATGGCATTGGAAGCTTTAATGCCCTGCGGCTTTGGGATCTGTATGGGGTGCGTGGTAATGGCGCGCGATGACAAAAGTGTGGAAGGATTTTCGTATAAACGGGTTTGCCGTGAGGGTCCGGTTTTCAGGGCCGATGATATAATCTGGGAAACAGACGGAAAGAAATGGCTGAATTATTAACGGAAATAGCCGGCATCGAATTTAAGAATCCCGTATGGCTGGCGTCGGGAACCTGCGGTTACGGCGAGGAACTGACCGACTTCTACGGCCTCGATGAACTGGGAGCCATAGTAACCAAGACCATCAGCCTCGAGCCGCGTGCCGGGCATCCACCGCCGAGAGTGTTCGAAACATCGTCGGGAATGCTCAATGCCATAGGTCTGCAGAATGTGGGCGTGGACAAATTCATAAGCGAAAAGGTTCCTTTCCTGCGGAAGCACCGGGCCAAACTGGTGGTCAATGTCGCCGGCAGGTCGGTTGATGAATACTGCCGGGTTTCCGAGACGCTTAATTCCGTTTCCGATGATGTAGTCATGATAGAGCTTAACATGTCCTGCCCGAATGTGGCCTCGGGCATGGAATTCTCCAAGAAGCCTTCGTTGGCATCGGAGCTGGTTAAATCGGTTAAGAAGATTACCCCGATACCGGTAATCGCCAAGCTTTCCCCTAATGTATCCGATATAACTGAAATCGCCGTTGCCGTCGAGGAAGGCGGCGCGGACGCGTTATCGATGATAAATACCCTTGTAGGGATGGCGGTCGATGTGAATACATTCAAGCCCCGGCTTTCGAATATTACCGGAGGGCTTTCGGGACCCGCGATAAAGCCGGTGGCGCTGGCGATGGTTTACCGGGCGTCGCAGGCGGTAAAACTTCCCATAATCGGTATCGGCGGCATAAGAAACGTGGAGGATGTTATAGAATTCATGCTCTGCGGAGCTTCCGCGGTACAGGTGGGAACCGCCAATTTTATCGACCCCATGACCCCCATGAATATTAGCCATGATTTAGATATTTGGTTGGAACGGAAAGGTTTTACATCACCATCCGAGCTGATCGGAAAGATAGAGGTTGAATGACATTTATTGAGAAGTATCGGGAAATTGTTCAAAAGAATAAATCTTATGTATGCGTGGGGCTGGATTCAGACTTCGATAAACTGCCGGAAACGGTCAGACAGTTTCCGGACCCCCAGGGATTGTTTAATAACCTCATAATCGAAGCCACGAAGGATTATGTCTGCGCCTACAAGATTAATATTGCCTTCTACGAGTGCCGCGGGGCCGCCGGATGGATGAGTCTGGAGGCGACCTTAAAGGGGATACCCGGAGATATCCCGGTTATAATCGATGCCAAACGCGGGGATATAGGAAACACCTCCAAAAAATACGCACAGGCGATTTACGAACAGCTCGGCGCCGACGCGGTAACGCTTAATCCTTATCTTGGAATCGACGCCGTTGAACCGTTCCTCGAGTACGAGGGCAGATGCGCGTTTATCCTCTGCCATACAACGAATAAATCATCTTCGGAGTTTCAACACGCCATGGTCAGCGCGGAAGGTTCTTCAAGGACCGGACCCCTCTACGAACTCGTGGCCCGGCGGGTTGCCGAATGGAACAAAACCGGTAGTTGCGGGTTGGTAGTAGGGGCGAATGTTCCCGAACATATTTCGCGTATATGCGAACTCGCCCCCGGTTTACCGCTGTTAATTCCGGGGATTGGGGCGCAAAAGGGCAGTGTGCGGGACGTGGTAACTCAATTACGGGGTATAGATTTTATGATAAACTCTTCCCGGAATATTATCTTTGCCGGAGAGGGCGAGGATTTCCAGGAAGAAGCCGCAGGTCAGGCGATGGCCTTGCGGGATATCATAAACGACCTTCTGGAAAAAGGATAATTCAAGGATTTAAATCAGGAGATACAATAATGAAGCGAATAATAGCTATTGCCGCTGTTTTGCTTATCTTATCCGGCGGCACGGGATACGCGTCGATGGAACTCGACGTGAAAGAATACAAGCTCGATAACGGCATGACCGTGTTGATCCTGGAAAGACCTGCCGCTCCCATCGTTTCTGCTTTGATACGTTTTCGGGTAGGTTCGGTGGACGAAGTTCCCGGCATCACCGGAATTTCGCATATCACCGAACACATGCTGTTCAAGGGCACCAAAATCATGGGAACCTCCAACTACGAAGCCGAGAAACCATTGATGGAGAAGATAGATTCTCTGGCTCATGAGTGGTACGAGGAATACGCGAGGGTGAACAATCCAATTATGGAGGGAGACGAGGAAAGGTTGAACAAGCTCAGGGATGAAATCCGGGAGGTTCAGCAGGAGCAGAAGAAGTATGTAATCAAGGATGAACTCTGGGAGACATATTTAAAGCACGGCGGACGGCGATTGAACGCGTCCACCGGCGAAGACGGCACCCAATACTATGTCAGCCTTCCCGCTAACCGCCTGGAGCTTTGGGCATTCCTGGAATCGGACAGAATGCGCGATCCCGTTTGGAGGGAGTTTTATTCAGAGCGCGATGTTGTTTTCGAGGAACGCCGCAGGAGCATCGATACACAGCCATGGGGAAAGCTCTATGAAGCTTTAATTTCCAATGCATTCATCGCTCATCCGTACCAGTGGCCTGTAATAGGGTGGACATCGGATATCGCCACGTACATGCGCGAGGAGATAGATGAATACCATCGCTCCCACTATTCACCGACAAACGCGATAGTGAGTATAGTCGGCGATGTGAAGGCCGAAGAAGTAATGAAGCTTATCCATAAATATTTCGATGATATTCCGGCTCAACCCCTGCCGCCACCGGTGCTGGTTGAGGAACCGGAGCAGGAGGGTGAACGCAGGGTAGCGGTCAATTTCGACGCGGAACCGAGGCTGGCTATAGCGTATCACATGCCCGCCGGCGGACATCCCGACCAGCCGGTGCTCGATGTTATATCCAGCATTTTATCCCGTGGGCGTACCAGCAGGTTCTACAATAATCTCGAGCAGAAAGGAATAGCGCGTTCAATATCGGCATCCTCGGATTTCGGGCGTTATCCCAAGCTGTTCAGCATCTGGGCTACTCCGCAGGATCCATACACCTCCGATGAAGTTGAAAAAGCGCTCTATGATGAACTGGAGAAGTTGAAGAATGAACCGGTTACCGACCGTGAACTCCAGAGGGTGCGTAACCAACTGGAGGCGGATTTCGTGCGGGGAATGCGGTCCAATCTTGGTATGGCCTGGCGTTTAGCGAATTATGAAGCCGTGGCCGGCGATTGGAACTACATTACCATTTTAAAGGAGAACCGCTCGGCGGTAACCAAGGATGATATTATGCGGGTGGCTAAGCAGTACTTCGTGCCTGAAAACAGGACGGTAGTGGTTATGCGAAAACCGGAAGCGGTCGCCGAGACCGGGATGTAGTTGAAAACAGGGGAGATTCAGAGATGAAGTTTTTTAAGATAATACTATTAGCTATAACGGTTCTGTTTTTAGGCGCCGGTTATTCTTTCGCCGGAGTCGACGCCGAGGGCAATAAATCGAAAGGTTCGGAGATAATCGAAAGCTTCGAATTCGACCCGGTGGAGTGGGATGTTCCCAGGATCGGCAAAGAAGTTAAACGTGAAGAGTTGAAAAACGGCATGGTGTTATTTCTCATGGAAGACCATGAATTACCGCTGATTAACATAAGAGCGCTGATCCGGACCGGCGACATCTATGTCCCCGGGCGGCTGGATGGAATCGCCGGGTTGACCGGTATCGTTATGCGCACCGGCGGCACCGAATCACTCACTGCCGAGGAGTTGAACGACAAACTGGAATTTATGGCCGCCCGGCTGGAAACCGGAGTTGGCAGTGAGTCGGGCTATGCTTCACTATCGGTTATGTCCAGGGATATCGATGAAGGTTTGCAGTTGTTCGCCGATGTGCTCATGAATCCCGCCTTCCGGGACAGCCAGCTTACAATTGAGAAGGGAAAGATCAAGGAGGATATCCGCCGGAGAAATGATACGCCCCAGTCGATTTTGTCCCGCGAGTATTCGCATCTGTTATACGAAGGACATCCGTATGGCAGGATTTTGGAATGGGAAACGGTTAAGGCCTTGACCTCCGATGATCTGAAACGATTCCACGAGAAGTACTTTAAGCCGAATAATATGATGATGGCTGTATCCGGCGATTTCAAGACGAAGGATATGATTAATAAAATCAAAAAAGCTTTCCGCAAGTGGAAAAAGGATCCGGTGGAGTTCGGCGATATCCCGGAAGTGGAATACCAATTCCATCCGGGTGTTTTCCTGATGGATAAAGACCTGAATCAGTCCCGCCTGCAAATCGGCAAGCTGGGAGTTAAACAGGGCAATCCCGATGAATACGCGATTACCATCATGAACTTTATCCTTGGAGGGGGAAGTTTCACCAGCAGGTTAACATCGCGGGTGCGTTCCGATGAAGGGCTCGCCTATTCGGTGGGAAGCAGTTTTTCCACCGGCAACCGTGACTACGGAACATTCACTGCTTACTGCCAGACAAAGAACGAATCGGCGCATAAGGCGGTCGGTTTGATTCTCGAGGAAATAGAGAAGATGCGCGATGAACCGGTGGAGCCGGAGGAATTGCAGAACGCCAAGGATACCTACATTAACGGCTATATCTTCAATTTCGCCAATACCTCGCAGGTGGTCAACCGGCTTATGGAGCTGGAATATGATAACTACCCCCGCGATTATTTCGAAAATTATCTCGATAATATCCGCTCTGTAACTGTCGATGATATACGCAGGGTCGCAAAAAAATACCTTGATACGGAGGAGATGACTATCATGGTAATCGGCAGGACCGGGGATTTCGATGGCGACATGACCGATTTCGGCAAAGTGCATGATATCGTGATAAAAGAGCCGGTCCTCGATTAGCGGCGGAACAAAAGCGTCGTTATTCAATATTATATAGTTAGTATGACGAATAGAACGGCGACAGTTTACAAAAACGGTTACGCGAACGGGCGGATGAAGCTTAGAGATAACACCAAAATTATCTTTTTCGGCGATTCTATCACACATGGTGTGTTCGGGGAATCTTACCTGAAGGAACTGGACAGGATGCTCTCCGGTAAATTTCCCAACTTCGAATACCGCCTGATTAACAAGGGGCGTTCGGGGGACACAGTTTACTCGCTTTTAAAACGGGTTGAGCGCGATGTTATCTCCCTGTCGCCGCATATAGTGGTAATTATGATAGGCGGAAACGATGTACTTTTAAAACACGCTGATAATTATAAAATCCTTCAGGAAAAGACCGGCATTAAAGACCAGATTCCCGCGAGGAATATCGCCGAGTTCAAGGATTCATTCCGCAAGCTTATTAACCATATCAAGGGTTCTATACGCACCCGTATTGTGCTCTGCACTCCCCCGACAATCGGCGAGGATTTGAAAAACCGCTACAACCGGGAGATGGTTCATTATAATATCGTTATCCGCAAAATCGCCATGGATTATCACCTGGATATGATAGACATCAACGCCGCGTTTCACAGGGAATTACGCGGTTCTCACCCCCGGCATGATGTAGTTCCCCGTATGACCGATATCTACGACGACCTCGAAAAACTCAAGGAGACATCCGCGGATAAACTTTCCAAAGAACGCGGATTGACATTGACCTACGACGGCGGTCATCTCAACAGTAAAGGGGCGCGTTTGATAGCGGAACACCTGTTTGATTACCTGGTGAATTAATATTTAAATATACCACGGTACTTCCTTGGATTAGAAGAATTACAAATCTGAAGTTTTAATATCTCAAAAAAAACTATCAGTTGAACCTGAATAACTTCAATTGAGCTTAAAAGGTTAATGGCATGCTTATTGCTTTAATTTATGGATGTGCTTAGAAAACTCTACTTAATCCATTCCAAGGAGGATTAGTAATGGCTAAAGTCAATGAAGTAATGACCACGAAAGTAAAGTTTCTGCATCCTGAAGAGAGCCTGAAAGATGCAGCGATGAAAATGAGGGAATTCGATGTCGGCGTTTTTCCGGTAGTAAAAGAAGACAAAGTTACCGGTATTCTCACCGACCGCGATATTGTTATGCGCGCTATTGCCGAAGGCAAGGATCCCAGTAATGTGCAGGTGCAGAATGTTATGACTACTGATGTAACCACATGCTATGAAAACCAGGACCTCGCGGAAGCGGTGGATATGATGAAGGATAAGCAGATACGGCGTATGATTGTCCTGAACAAGGATAATGATAAAGTTGCCGGTATCTTCTCCATCGGCGATATCTCGAATTATGATGTGGCAAAAAGCGCACTCGAAGAAATATCCAAACCCAATGCATAAGTCGGCATGAGTAGTGGATCGTCCCGGAAGGTGAAATCCTTCCGGGATGCTAACAGTTGTAACAATAGACCATTAGCCCTCTCACGCGAAAGTTACCAGAAACACCCCGCTTAGCGCCATGATAATAGCCGCCGTCTTTCGGGTGGTTATAGTTTCCTTTAAAAATATCGCCGCGAAAATGAAAATAAAAACATTGCTGGTCTGGTTCAGCGCCGCCGCCACCGATATCTGCGCGTATTTCATCCCCCCCAGCCACAGCACCAATGCCAGGTAAGCTCCGAGGAAAGAACCGGGGAGCATATATTTCATATTTCCCATGTTAGTTATAGAACCGATTATCTGTTTTCTCTCCCGGAAAAACGGCAGTATAATTCCCAATGTGATCAACGCACCGACCATACGGGTATTGGTGACCCAGAGCAATGACAACTGGTCTAATAGCGGTTTGGCTATTACAATACTCACGGCCATGGATAACATCGCCATAGCCCCCATGAAAATTCCGAGATACAAATCTTTTTTGGGTATATGGGCGGTGTCTTTGGGCTTGGAGGCGATGACTACCGCGGATATAATCATAAGCACCCCGATAATCTGCAGGAATGTCATCTGTTCAGAAAGGAAAATCATGGAAAGGGTGATCATAAAGGGGCTGTAGAGGCAGTCGACGATGGCGGTAAGCCCGGCCCCCAGCAGATTGAGGGTTTTAAAGAAAAGCGTGTCGGCAATCGCGATTCCCAGCGAACCGCTCAACAGGAGGATGCCATAATCGTACAAAGGAATATCTTTTATAAGTTCCTGCCCGAGGAATATCATGGTCAGCTCGATAAGAATGAAGGAAAGGATTCCCTTGTAGATATTCAACCCGATAGGATGCACCGATTCCCCGCTTTTCTTGAATAGAATAACCGCCATAGCCCAAATCATGGCGGTGGAAAAAGCCAGGATCTCTCCGAAGTATGGTATGTCGTAAATTGAAAATCCCATGTTTCCTCTAATAAAATAAAACGATATGATAATCATACGCGGGCATTATTCAAATTGAAATAATCGCAAATGTGGTTTTTCACCAACCTTCCGAAGCGGGTTTTAAATTTATTTTCGGATTCATTAAAGAATGAAAGGGGGGCATAAATCCCTAAACCCCCGTCTCAAAATTCCGATATTAATTAAGTCCATAGTGGTTAACGGTCTATAATTTGACAACTCAACTCTAATATTGAATAAGGAGGTAAACATGGATAAGGCGTTTAAGCTGTTTTTCTGCATGCTGTTATGTGTATCCATCCCGGTTGCATTGAGCGGTTGCAGTGACAGCGGTAGTTCGAGCACGGGAAACAATCTCGAGGAGGGTCCAACCAATGATGCAGGTTATTCCTCGGCTCGTCAGACTGTGGAAGGTCAATTGGATAATTTATTGTTAAGTATGAACAGGGGTTTCAACATAGAAACTTCACCAGGTAGCCTTTCCAAAATTCTGGCTGACAGCTTTGATTTTTCCTACAATTCCAGCAGTGGGTGGTGGTCGTCTTACTACACAACGGATTACACCGATTATTATTATTACTATGCCGATAGTGTCCGTTTCAGTAGCGATGGAACGATTCAACAGGAACAAGACTCGAACACTGATAAGTTGGAATATAAATTCCACACAGGATTATCATCGGCTGAAGGTTCAGAGTATACCTATGAATTTGATTTTAACTGCGATTTTGTTTACACCAGACCGGTAGGAACCGATACGGTCACATTAAATGGTACCGGTGGCTATGATTATCAGATTACATATAATGGTGAAGATTACTCGTTTACTCTCGATGATACCTATAGCAACATTAAGGTTAGAATTCAAGAAGACGAAGGCGATGAATATTATCCTCATGCGGGGACTATAACTGAAACCCTGTCTGGATATGTCAATACATCTTCAGGGTACGAATCAGCTACTTTTACGATTCGGATAACATTCTATGAAGATTATTACGAAGCTTACGTTTCCGATGGTACTTACTATTGGGAATGGGAGGAAGATTATCCTTCTTCCATCAGCGGTTACTGGGCACCGCCCCATCCGTAAAGAATGGTTTTTCGATATCTCTTGCTTGAAGCCCGGCTCGCCCGGGCTTTAGTATTTGAGCTGGAACCATCCCGCAAGGCATATGGTTTGTGGATATTGTAGATGATGTTAGTGACCGTCAGGTCTCCTTACACCCCGGCGGACTCAATTGGACCCGCCGGGAGTCGTAGGATGAAAATAAAAGAAATCTTGACCGCGGAATGTTTCAAAAGTAAAATTACTTCCGGGATAATTAGCAATACGCTTGAAGGCGAGCAGGCGTTTGGTACTAACGATAAAGTTTAGAGGAGCGAAGTAGAAATGAAAAAACTAAGTGTCATTATAATCATCCTGGGATTAACATTCCTGTTTTCAGCCGGCTGTGAGAATAAATTTACCGCCAATAATCAAGATCAGCTGACCGAAGGAAATTACAGCGATTCAACATATCTAATTTCCCGCGAAGTTATCGATGAGGTAATGGTTGCCAATATGCTGGAGACTATCGGTTATGCCATGGATTCTATCGGCGGGTTTACAACAGGTTTGTACAACGTTCCATCAAGACATCCCCATTACAGTCTTACAGTTGTTGATCCTCAATTGAATTATCCCGGCTTTCCGGACTTTCCAAAACCTTACATTGATTCGGTAGCCACCGGGTATGACTCAACAACCGGATGGTGGATTTATTACCAGGAGGGGGTGGTGGAAGATTCCGAGGGAGATACTCTGCTCGTATACCTTTCCGACAGTATACGTTATAGCACCGACGGTACTTTCCAGCGTATTCCCGACAGCGGTACCGACAAGATGGAATACAAAGTAACTGTAGGAAATGAGTATTACCCTCCTATCGTTTTTGACGCTTCCTTTAGCCAGGATATGGTCTATACGGGGACGGATACTGAAACAATAGCCTTAAATGGCGATGGCTCATATTCCTACGAATTCGGTTCCGGGCAGGATATTTTAACCCGTTCATTATCCGAAACCTATTCTAATGTAACTATCAACGCCGGTTCGCAGTACCCATCCCGCGGCGTTTATACCGCTACAATCAACGGTTATTACAGTATTGGCGGCAATTATCAATTGCTCAACATCAGTGTTGATGTAGCTTTTTATGAAAGTTACTTCCGCGTACGTATTGAAAACGGCAATAACTACTGGCAGTGGCAGACCAATTACGGAAGTTGAACGGCGGTTTATACGCATTAAAATTCATATATATCGAAATCCTTATACCTTTATAATTTGATGTAATATTCGCTTTTATCGAGCATAGGCTGTTGCCATTGAATTGAATAAATGTAACCCGCGTTATTATATGGGCTTACGGGCGGCCCTGTTTCGCGGGTTTTGACCGCGGCCTTAACCGGTATAACGCGCTATCGGGTATAATTGTTGCTGGAACTAAAGTTACAGCAAACATGTTTATTCAACGGTAGTCGGAAAGAAAATGAAGTGTTATTTCTACGGTAATAGATTTACCTACGGCAGAAATGATGGTTTAGTCAGTTTTGCGATTCCGGATTACGGGATTATTTTTCGTACTATCTGGGACGCGGGAAAGACCGAATGCGAATATCTTGGTTTATTAACCCTTTTGCGGTTTTTGGAGTTGAACGCGGAGAAGTTCAAGGATGAGAAAATCGAGATTTTCTCGGATTCGAGTGTTGTAGTAAGCCAGTTGCGAGGTCTTTTAGAGTCGACGATGGAAGTTCAGAAATACAACGAAGCGGCGGTGCATTATCGGCAATTGATAAATTATTCGATTCATTGGGTCCCCTTGTATGAAAATCCAGCTTTTACCGGGCTTAAAGGATTCCCGCCCAATCCTGAGCTGGGTAAGATGAATTTCACCCTTCCCGCTGATTTCGGGGTTTCCTATGACGCTTAAATCAGCCTTAAAACGTTGATTTGGCTTGACATTGGAAGAAATAGTGTTAATTTGATAATATACAACATGGTAAGAACTTAAGATGAGAAAGATGACAAATATATTATTAATATCAGGAGGGAAGATGAAGACTTTTTCTACGTCTATTATCTCAGTAATTTTGGCGGCAGTTATTGTTTGTGGTTTTAGTACAGTATTTGCCGATGTCAATCCTCCGCTTGAAGGCGGGGATTTAATGAGCACCTTATATACTCCGAAAGCGGAAAATGTTGTCGAACAGAAGCTTTTAAACATGAGAGCCGACCATCAACTCAAAGCCTGGGTGTTCTTCACCGACAAAGGAATTTTTTCGTATGACGAATATGTCAATGGACTTGAGGCGGCGAAAAATTCCCTCAGTGAACGCGCCCTGGAAAGACGTTTGCGCGCAAGAGGGGAAAACCCGGTCGATTTCCGCGATATTCCTATCCATGAGGGATATGTGAACTCGGTTCTGAACACCGGAGCTGAGTTGAAAAACCGCACCAAGTGGTTTAATGGCATCTCGGTTATAACAACTGTTTCCAACCTCGAAAGAATTGCCGATTTGCCGTTTGTACGCAGGGTGGAGCAGGTCAAGGCGCTGGGGAAGGAATTAAAGGAAGTTGAGTTCAATCCCTCGCCGCTTGCCAAACCTTTTGACAGTGAAGAGTATATGTATGATTACGGCATCTCCGCTTCCCAGCTTATGCAGGTCAATGTTCCTCCGGCGCATATCATGGGATTCGATGGTTCCGGTGTGTTGATATGTATGCTTGACGTTGGGTATAAAAAAGGACATGACGCTTTTTCCACGATAATCAACGATGGCCGTTTGATTGCCGAATGGGATTTTATCAACGATGACGGCGAGACCGACCTTGAAGCCGGTGACGCGCCTACCCAGGCCGACCATGGAACGCTCTGCTGGTCCGCTCTTGGAGGAGAAGCAGACGGGCATCTTTATGGTCCATCCTTTAATGCCGATTTCATACTGGGCAAGACCGAGGATGTTACCATGGAACGGCATATCGAGGAAGATAACTGGGCGGCGGCCGCTGAATGGGCTGATTCAATCGGCGCGCAGGTAATATCCGCATCCCTCGGTTACCGCTGGTTCGATCCCGGTGAAGGGGATTACGAGTATTCCGATTTGGACGGCAACACCACGATAGTTACTATAGCCGCGGATTTGGCGGCGTATAATGGTATCGCCGTATGCACAGCGCAGGGTAACGAAGGATATCTTGGCGAAGGTTCATTGATAGCGCCCGCCGACGGCGACAGCGTGATAGCGGTAGGCGCGGTTGATGCCGCCGGAATAATTGCCACGTTCTCTTCGTGGGGACCGACCTATGATGACCGTATCAAGCCGGAGATTAACGCCCGCGGCGTTTCCACCGACTGTGCCGACCCCGATGACCTGCAGGGTTACCGTACAGCCAGCGGAACATCGTTAGCCACACCGCTGGCCGGCGGAGTTGCCGGTGTAATCCTCACCGCGCATCCGAACTGGACCCCGATGATGGTTCGCGAGGCGATGATGATGACCGCCGATCGTTATGACAACCCGGATAATCAATACGGCTGGGGCACATTGAACGCGATGAAGGCGATCCAGTACAGCCCCGAAGGCGACCTTGAATTCGACTTTGCTCCTCTTTTCTATGCCAATCCCGGCTCTGCCATCGAGGTGTCCGTTGAGATAACCTGCTCGGACGGCGTCAATTCCTCCAGCGTTACATTGCACTGGAATGACGATGGTTCGGGTACATATCAAACCGTACCCATGAGTGGTTCCGGCGATACTTACACCGGAAACATACCGGCCCAGGACGCGGGGGAGACAATTTATTATTACATCTCCGCGGAATCCAATGCTGGACTGATGGAATATTATCCCGACGGCGCTTATCTGGGCAACAGGTTTACGGCTCCGGTCAGCGAACCGAAGTTCTTTGATGATTTTGAGAACGGTTCCTACTGCTGGGAAAGGGGCGGGGATTATTCTGATTGGGGAGTAACCGCTACCGAATCTTATTCCGGCAACCTGTCCTACACCGAAAGCCCCCAGGGCAACTATTGGGGCGACAGGAATTACTGGACGGTTTTGAAGAGACCTCTCGATTTCTCGTCGGCGTCGAATCCGCGGTTGAGATTCTATCATAGCTATAACCTGCAGACTACCCGCGACTTCGTTTATGTTGAAGGTTCCACCGACGGCAGTACATGGACCCAGATAGGAGAACCGATCAACGGCAGTGAAAGCGATTTCGTGGAAGCGGTTTATTCGCTCGCCGATTTCGCCGGGGAATCTCAGTTTTATCTTCGTTTCCGTTTCGAATCCAATACATACGGGCATCGTGATGGATGGTATGTTGACGATATCGAAATTACCTGGAACGCCACCGGTATAGGTGATGGTGATGATGATTCTTCACTGCCGAGGACATTCGCGGTAGCCGGCAACTACCCGAATCCCTTCAATGCCGGGACAGTTATTAAATTCCAGACTCCCAACCCGGGAAATATCGATGTTGATATTTTCAATATCGCCGGACAGAAAGTTGCCAACGTGTACAGCGGTATTATCGAAGCGGGTGAACATGAGTTAAGCTGGGATGGCGCTAACAGCTATGGAGAAGCTTTATCAAGCGGAATTTATTTCGCGCGCCTGAATTTCGAAGATAAATCGAGAGTGCTTAAAATGACTCTCGCGAAATAGGGGATGTGTTGAAAAACGTAAAATAAATTGTTCAGTACGCGGCAGGTTGGGAAGACCTGCCGCGTTAATCTGGACGCCTTTTTCCGAAGGAGCTATTCCAACACCCCCATAATAGAAAATAATATTATACTTTCTTAACGAACTGGAGGAGTTATGTCCAGAAAGCTAACGGCTCTTGCCGCAATCACTTTGGCGCTTTTCTGGAGTGGGATGGTATTCGCGGACTTAAACGCGGAGACTGAAGGAGTTACTTTGGAATTCAGGGATAACGGCGGATTAAAAGAAGTTCGCTCCGTTACCCCCGAAGGACAACAGGCAGAACAATCTTACAAACCCGTTCGCGTTCCGGTAAAACGTAATCCCAATCTGCTGGTAAGCGAGATGTGGGTGGACCGCAATCACGAGAACGCGATTGCTGAGAATGTTACCGTATCACCCAACGGGGCCGACATAGCCGCCGGATGGTGGCTGAACAATGAAAGGGTAGCGGCATACAGGAGCGCGGGCCTCGGCTCTCCGGCATGGCGTTTCAATTTCACCCCTGATTGGCAGATCCCGGTGGACAATTCGGATGTAATGATTGCCGCCGCTCCCGGGGCCGGATTCCCGTTTTACCTGTGGGATAAATCATCGCCCATGTTTCAATACCAGTTTACGCCAGGCAACGGTGCGGGCCCCAACGGTGTTTCTTTCAGCGCCGATGGCAGTATCATGGCCGGAGTGGCCGCCTCAGGGCAGGATTTAGGCTTGTTCTATGCCTTCGATGTGGAAGCGGAAGATACTCTATTCACCGCGGAGTTCGTACCCGAAAGCGGATTGTATGGAGTGGATATTTCCGCCGATGGCAGTGTGGCGTTGGTTTCCTGTTATGATATTCATTATGTCTATGAAATCCCCTCCGGCAACTACCGGGGTACGATTCCCAACTACTCCCAGAATGTTTCCCGGATTTCTGGGGATGGTTCCAAGGTTGTACTGGGAGATTTCCGCGGTTCATTCAAGGTTTACGAATGGGACGGCGACAATTACGCGCGGACATTCAATCATTTCACCCAGCATAGCTGGGTAACCGCGGTGGCGATTTCCGATGATGGTTCTACCGGCATGTGCGGTACACTGGGATTCAATCCCTACCGGGGTAAAACTATCCTGTATGACCTCGAGAATAATACAGTTCTCTGGGAATATGAGGAATATGGTGATGAAGTTTCTTCGTGCGCCCTTTCCAGCGACGGCAGTATCGCCGTAGCTTCCTCATGGGGAAAATTTCAGGGGACGTATGGCGATGTGCTGACCGTATTCAGCAGGGAAAGCAGTACCCCGCTTTTCCAGCTCGAGGATGATTACGATGAACCCGGTTCGCTTTTCGACTGCGACATCTCCGCCGATGGTCATTATATCACCGCGGGCGGCAAAGCGGTGCATGCCCGCGAATTCGGCAACGGCGGTATGCTCTACAGCTTCAAGGTCAACGACCCTCTCGACCATGATATAGCCGCCGCCGCTATTTTCACCCCCGATGAATTCGTGAATCCCGGCGCGCCGTTAACCCCGGAAGCGTCGTTTATTAACATCGGCAGTAACACCGAATCTTTCCCCGTAAGGTGCCGGGTAACCAACCTCGACAACGGCAGTGTTATATATAATGAAACCGAACAGATAAGCGGTCTCGGTTCCATGCAGACCGAGGTTGTGGAATTCTCCCCCGACTGGACGCCTCCGACCGGTACCGGCCGTTACGAGGTAAGTTTCATATCCGAACTATCCGGCGATATGGATGTCGAGAACGATATGATGTCAATTATCGTGCGGGTGATGCATGATATAGCCGTGGAAGAAATAAGCTATCCCTACGATAGTATCTCGGTGAACCTGGAAGCATCTCCGGTGGCGGTATTCAAGAACTGGGGTTCATATTCGGAGAATTTTGACGCCTATTGTGTTATAACCGATGGCAATGGCAACGAAGTGTATGATGAGACGCGAAACATCGGAGGAATCTCTCCATACGGGGAAAGAGAGGTAACATTCCCGTCATGGACGCCCGATGAAAACGGTGAGTACACAATAGAAGTTACCGCTGACGTACAGGATGATTACAACCCCGATGACAATGTGATGACCAAACCGTTCAGGGTTATCCAGCAGATACTCTATGACGACGGCGGCAACGAAGCCAACTACTGGGTGGGTACCCGCGACAATGACAAATTCGCCACCCGCTTCACCCCGAACCTGCCGGCGCCCTATGCCATCGACAAAGTATGGGTGAAACTCGGCAATAATGAACCGTCGTATTTCTGGGATTACCTGGCATTGGTTGAGGATGATTTCGGCGAACCGGACACATTGCGGGAATACGCACGTATCGATGACCCCGCCCCCGTAAATCCTGGAGAATGGCTGGTGTGGGACGCGGATAATCCGGTCATCCTCGATGACGGCGATTTCTGGCTTATCGTGCACTGGCCGGACGGCAATACCGGCGATCCCATGCCCACCGTCGGCGCCGATGACAGCTCCCCCATCGACCAGAGAAGCTGGTGGTACAATAATGCCAACGGTTACTGGACCCAGATGACATTCTACGATTGGATGATGCGCGTCGAGCTGACCGATGATATAAGCGGTGTTGACGATGGTATGCATTCGGCGTTGCCGGAACGTTACCGCCTTTACCAGAACTACCCCAACCCCTTCAATCCGGCGACGACCATTGTCTATGATTTAGCCAACGATTCGGATGTGAAGTTGTCGGTTTATAATTTAATGGGACAACGGGTTAAAACTCTTGTGGACGGCGGCCAGAAAGCGGGAAGCTATTCGGTGAAATGGGATGGTGTTGATGATAGCGGACATCCGGTAAGCTCGGGCGTGTATTTCTACCGCCTGCAAACCGGTGATTACGATGCCGCCCGTCAGATGATGTTGTTGAAATAGATCCGGGTTGGCTATGTGTTTTAATAGGGCGTCGGGTTGCCATACCCGGCGCCAAATTATTATCAGGCCGGAATCGCTTCCTCCCGCATACTCTTCTCCCGCGCTTCTTCCAGCCTCTCCCATATCTCCCGGCAATCTTCGGGCACTTCTTCCGACTTCTGGTGTTGCCGGTTCGGATCAAATGGATTTACCAACTTCCCTCCCAACCCAAGAAACCTGTCCAGCCTTTCAACCTCGTCGTCGCCGTCAAGAAACGCTTCGTACTTCAGAACTATCTTATCATAGGGCTTCTCCATCAAATCGAGCATGACGCTGTTA
>WJIJ01000039.1 GCA_014730345.1 Candidatus Zixiibacteriota bacterium
CTACCCTAATTGACGGTCATGTTGACGCCGGAAACCACACCGTGAACTGGGATGCATCCACCTATTCCAGCGGCGTGTACTTCTACAGCCTCAAGGCCGGCGACTTCAGCCAGGTCAAGAAAATGATGCTGGTGAAGTAAATTACACTTCTCAGCTATTTTACATAGATGACCCCCGGGCATAGTCCGGGGGTTTTTAATTTGCTAAAAACTTTCGCAATAGCGGAAAATATTGCCGCCCAAACGGATTGTTCTTCACCATGAAACTCAATCCCGTGATGATGAAAGCTATGAGTTTCAGCGCCGCGAGGCATGCAGTATTTATATATTTGTGGGCAAAACGTACATTCCGATAAATATGTAATGAAATGGTTGATTTTAGCCGATAACTATGGAGAAGGGTCAATAGAATCACTATATAAATTAAGTATAAAAACAGGAATAATTCGGATAAATCGTTGTTTTAGCGCTAACTCTAAAATATTGCCAATCGCGGTAAGTTTGGCAGGCGCTTTGCTGCTTATTGTAGCAAAACAAGGATAACCAAAATCCATGGAGGAGTCATGACTGGGATATATGTAGGAGGATTAGCCGGCGGTGCGCAGTTTGCTGACAATCTCCAGTCTACCAAAGAGCGCCTGAAAAGAAATATGGAGAAGATTGCCGAGGAGCTGGGCAATTATTCAGAATATCCTGAATCCGGTTCGATTGATAAGCTTCCCGGCGATATACAATTGGAGATGGAAAATCTGCGCCGCGAGATTAACGCCGCGGATTTCCAGGTTTCCAAAATCCAGGTAGCCGAGCAGGCTCTGGAATATATGGGCAATAAGCTTGCCCGCCTGAAAGAACTGTCGCTTTCAGCCATCGATCTCGACGAAAACGCTACAGAACAGAGACAGCTTATCGAAAAAGAAGCCCAGGAGTTGGTCGACAGCTTTAACGCAACAATCGATTCCACCCTGTTCGCCGGGCATGAGCTTCTCAACGGCGCCGAGGGAAGCGTGGTCACTGTCGATAGAATCGAAGGAATCAACCTTACCTATGACAGCGCCGCTGATGCCGCATTGAAAACTATAGAGCAAAAAACCGAAAAAATCGACCAGCTTCGCAATGAACTCGAGGATCTGCGTATCAACCGGTTGCAAAACGAAATCGCGACCTTACAGGTAACCCTGCAGAACGCGGCCGCTCTTCACGCTACCCAGAAAGATATCGCCAGCGTACTTGAGGATCCGGAACTGCTCAACAGTCATCTCGCCCTGAGTGCCGGGGAAGCTTTATCAGCGCAGGGCAACCTGAACTCATCGAGGGTTATAGATTTGATAAAATAGGTTTTTTCTAACAATAAAAAAAGCGGCGTATAGGCAACGCCGCTTTTTTGGTTTATTATCTTTTTAGTAACCAAGAACTTTAAGCATATCCTTGTAGATACCGGCAGATTTCTGTAATGATTCCAGTTCTTCTTTGCCAAGCTCAAGCTCAATAACCTTCTCTACACCATCTGCTCCCAGTACCGCGGGAACGCCGATATACAGGTCATTTATGCCATATTGGCCGGTCAAATGCGCCGATAGCGGCAGTACGCGTTTGCGGTCGGAAAGAACAGCGTCAACCATCTGCACCGATGCCGCCGCCGGAGCGTAATAAGCCGAACCAGTCTTCAACAGTTTAACGATCTCGCCGCCGCCGGTACGCGTGCGGTCGGATATAGCCTGGATTCTGTCCGCGCTGATAAGCTCGGTGATGGGAACTCCGCCCACAGTGGTATAGCGGGGAAGGGGAACCATAGTATCCCCATGTCCGCCAAGCACTAACGCCTGAACGTCATTCATGGAAACACCCAGCTCCTGGGCTACGAACATACGGAAACGGGTGCTGTCCAAAACTCCCGCCTGCCCGAATACCTTGTTGGTTGGGAATCCGGAAACCTTGTAAGCGTGGTAGGTCATAATATCCAGCGGATTAGCAACCATAAGTATCATCGCGTCCGGGGCGTATTCTTTTACTTTGCCGGCGCAATCGGCGATAATATCGGCATTCTTGGTAATGAGGTCCTCGCGGCTCATTCCCGGCTTACGGGGCAGACCAGCGGTATGAACAACAATCGAACATCCCTTGAGGTCCGCGAAATCATTCGAACCGGTTACATAGCAGTCATAACCCCGGATAGGTCCCGCCTGCGAGAGGTCAAGTCCTTTACCCTTGGGCATGTCCTCTATAATATCGACTAACACTATATCGGCGATATTTCTCTCCGCCAGGTACATCGCGGTGCACTCACCGACATGTCCAGCGCCAATAACACCAACCTTAGTTCTCATAAAATCCTCCTGCTCATAATCAGAGTATTAAGCAAATATTAAGGTTAAATCAGAAAATATATAAGATAATAGCGTTTTTAAGGCAAATCTTTTTTGGTCTAACTGCTTAGGCGGATAACATTCTGGGCGGCATCGTACACTATCAATAGCGAGGGATTAGGGGGCAGTATCTTGATCGCGTCATTGAATGCTGACTGCAGATCCTGTTTAGGGGTAAGAAACACGCTTTTCACAAAATAGTTTTCAACTCCGGAAACGACGAATATCCTCGAGTTCTCCATAAACCTCGCCGGACGATATAATTTATGAAAACCGAACATACGCGCGTCCTGCGCGTTTTCGAGTACCTCCGTGGATGAGTTATATCTCGAGGAAAGCCTGAGCCAATCATCAGGACCCACACCGTCCCGGCATTCGGATACAAGTATTATCACCCCCCCGGGCTTAACCCCGAACTTCGTATTCTCGAAACTCTTCTGTATCTGGTAAAGGTCGATATCCAGCGGAGAACTCACCACCGCTATCACTATATCATACAACTTGTCCACATCCCGAACATAAATGCGCTCGGCAAGCTCAACCGCTTCGCTGAAAGAACGATGAATTTCTCCGCAAAAAAGCCCGGCGATACTGCGGTCGGGATTATGCACTGTCTGTATCGAAAATATGTTTTTCCCCGGAAGCAAATTTATAACTTCGTCCATATCCCGGTGTATGGGATTATCCAGCTCCATTGGCTGGACATCCCGGTCGATAGCCTTAACATGATTATCTATAATCGACTGTTTAAGAGCTACACCCGGGAAAATACCTTTCCTGCCTCCCGTATATCCGGCGAAAAAATGGGGTTCCACAGACCCGATTACCAGGATGTTATCGAAAATATCAACCGAATTATCGAGATATACATCAATACCGCTCGATAACTTTCCGGCAAGGTAATGCTGGCTATCATCAAGGCAATCATGCGCCCTGGTCACGCCCTTATATTTCGAATATGTTGAACCGAGAAGCTTTTTAAGCTCATCCTCGGTCGGCGCTCGATGGGTTCCGGTGGCGATAAGAACTTCGATGCGGTCTATTTTATCGAGATATTCCTTCAAACCGGCAAGTATCAATCCCGATGGCGTAAAACGGGTATGATCATTAATTATGATAAGCAGGGTTTTGACACCGGCGAAGTATTCATCGGTGTTTTCGCAGTTTAAATTAGCGGTAACATCCACAAACTGGTAATCCTCATAATCTTCTTTGCCGGTCTCGATAAATTCGATTTTATCGGGGATAACCAGGTCCTGGAATCCGGAACCGTACGGTATTTCGAGATGGGTGGGCATTTAATTAATTCAATTATCTTTATAGCCGGTTGCCTGATATTATAACAAAAACCGCGGTTTAACCGCGGTCAAATAAACTCAAACTTTTATGCCCGTTAACGGTTACACCTGCTCCTTGGGAAAAAAGAAATGTATCTCCCTCTCCGCGTTGGCCGGCGAATCGGAAGCGTGCACCGAGTTCTTCGTATGGCTTACCGCTAAATCGTAGCGTATCGTCCCCGGATGGGCTTCCGCCGGATTGGTCTTGCCGATAAGCTCCCGTATCCCCGATATCGCGTTATCGCCCATCACCACCATCGGCACGATCGCCCCGCTGGACATGAAATTGGTCAACTCATCGTAGAACGGTTTCCCGCGGTGCACTTCGTAAAAATCCTCCGCTACCGACTTGGTCATTTTCATATAGCGCAGGTTTACAATCTTCAATCTCGCCGATTCTATACGGCGTATTATCTCCCCGATAAGACTGCGTTCAACGGCATCGGGTTTTATAATCAATAATGTTTTTTCCAACTTGATACCCCTGTTGCGGTTCCTTTTACGTTACTGCTTTCTCTGCTTCGCGTTGTTTAAGAAGTTCCTGTCCCATACGGTAACCCTCGTGCAAGGCCGCCTTGTTTTTATCCTCGGTTCCCCTCGGAGCGCGTCCCAGAACAACCTTCTCCAGGTTATTAATATCAACAATCCCGGTTATAGCCGAAAGCGCGCCTAACGCGACCACGTTGGTTACCACCGGAGTTCCGGCCACGCGGCGAGCCGCCCGGGTGAACTCGAGACAGTATGCCCTGTCGGTGGGTACGAGGCGTACATAAGTTGAATCGACGATCAGGATTCCATCCTCTTTCAGGTCCGCGTAGTACTTGTCGCATGCCTCCTGGGTTAATGCCATCAGCAGATCAAGCTCCATAGCCTTGGGATAATAAATAGTCCCCTCGGAGATGACCACATCGCTCCTCGACGCGCCGCCCCGGGCTTCCGGACCATAAGACTGGGTCTGGGTTACGTTCTTCCCGCCGTATACGCCCACAGCCTCCGAAAGGAGCACGCCCGCGAAGATTAATCCCTGGCCTCCGGAACCCGAAAGCCTTACTTCAAATCGCGCATCATTTTCTTTTTTATTTTGCTTTTTCATGATTGACTCACTGTGTTACCGCTTCTTCTTTTTCTTCGGGCTTCTCTTCTGCTGGTGGTTTTCCACCCAGACGTTCGATAAGGCGTTCGTACTGCTCGGTGTATTCCGGCCGTTCGATATTCCATAGCTCGCCCGTTAAAATTTTGCCTTCAATTTCCTCCGGAGATTTTTTCTCGGCTACCTTCGCGTTGATCGCATTCTCCTTCATCCATTGTATCATCTTAACGGCCGATCCCTCGCGGTTCAACCGCCCGTATAGAGTATGGCAGTTGGAAATACATTCAACAACCGAGAATCCTTTTTTCTGCAAAGCCGCTTTAATTAAAACCTGCAATTGAGTGGCATGATAAACCGTCCCGCGGGCGAAATACGTAGCCCCGGAACCTTTAGCCAAATCGCATATATCAAAGGGATGCTCTACATTGCCGTGCGGGGCTGTTGAACCGATTTTCTGCCACGGCGTTGTCGGCGAATATTGACCGCCGGTCATCCCATAGATACGGTTATTGACCAATATTGTGGTGATATCGATATTCCTGCGCGCGGCATGAATGAAATGATTCCCTCCGATGGCAAGCCCGTCGCCGTCTCCAACCACTGCTATCACTTTCATGTTCGGTTTAGCGATTTTTACCCCGGTGGCAAACGCTATCGCCCTTCCGTGTGTAGTATGAAGTGTGTTAAAATCGCAATACACCGGCATACGTCCCGTGCATCCGATTCCCGAAACCATTACAACATTGTTCTTGTCGATTTCAAGATCCGCCATCGACCTCAGCAGGGCGCCCATGACTATTCCGATACCGCATCCCGGGCACCAAACATGAGGGAATTTCTTTTTGGAACGCAGGTAATTATAAACTATTGTGGAAGCAGTACTCATCTGTGCGCCTCTTTAATTTTATCTACTATTTGCATGGGGGTCATTAGTTCCCCGTCATATCTGAATGTGCCGACGACCCTGGTCTTGGTCTTGGCTATCTTCCGGACTTCGTGTATCAACTGCCCCTGGTTCAACTCGGCGACTATAGCCAAATCAGCGTTCTCCAAGATTTTTCTCAGACGTTTCTCGGGGAAAGGCCATATCGTTATCGGCTGGAACAATCCGACCTTGAAACGCCTCTGGCGGGCTATCCTTACCGCCTGCTGGGCCGCGCGCGCCGTTATACCATAGGCAATAACCACTATATGGGCGTCGTCTAAGAATTCCTCCGAGTATGCGCAGATATCATCCGCGTTCTGCATTATCTTCGATTTCAGCTTATCAAGTTTCTCCTTGATCTCCGCCGGTTTTGCCGTTGGAAAACCGGAGGGATCATGAGTTAAACCGGTCATGTGAAAACGATATCCCTCGCCATAATTGGCCATTGGAGATACGTGGGTCGCCGTTAACTCGAAATGCTGGTACCATTCCGGGGGAACCGTGGGCTTTATCCGATTGACTATCTCGACTTCCGATGAATCCGGAATACGGATTTTTTCGCGCATGTGCCCCAGAACCTCATCGAGGAGAAGCGTTACCGGAGTACGGTATTTCTCGGCCAGATTAAAGGCCTTTATGGTCATGTGGTATGTATCCTCGATAGTGGAAGCGGCAAGAACGATGGGAAAGAAATCACCATGCGTTCCCCATTTGGCCTGCATAGTGTCCGCCTGGGCAACCTTGGTAGGTAATCCCGTTGATGGACCGCCTCGCTGTACATCGACAACCACGCAGGGTACTTCGGTCATATACGCGTAACCGAGGTTCTCCTGCATAAGCGAAAATCCGGGACCGGAAGTAGCAGTCATCGACTTAGCCCCGGCCACCGAAGCGCCGATTATTGCCGCCATGGAAGCGATCTCATCCTCCATCTGGATAAACCGTCCGCCATTCTTGGGCATCTCCCGCGAAAGAATCTCCGCTATCTCCGTGGATGGTGTAATCGGGTAACCTCCGAAGAATGTTACTCCGGCGGCAAGCGCCCCGTAGGCGCATGCCTCGTTACCCTGCATCAGTTTAATATTATCCTCTGCCATTTTCTCTCACTCCTGCCTGAGGCAGTTTTACTTTTCCGTAGATGTTATCGCAAAATCGGGACAATGCAACCAACAGATACTACACTGGGTGCATTCGAACGGACGAGCTACAATCGGATAGCCGTCGATATCGGTATCGAATACATCCTGCGGACAGAGCTGAATGCAAATTCCACAGGCCTTGCACCATTTACGGTATATATTGATTGGATTCGGATTAGTGCGCTTTTTCTTCTTAGAAGTTTTCTTCTTTTCGTCCACCGGTTCGGCTGTTTGTGTTTTGTTCTCAGCCATAAGTGCTCCTGGTGTTGCCCGTCTATTCTGGCATATTTACCTTTAAATGTTATCTTTTTTTCTTTGCTGTTTTCTTCTTCGTGGTCTTTTTGGCCGCTTTCTTCTTAGTTGTCGACTTTTTAGCTTTCTTCTTTGCCGCTTTTTTCTTCAGCTTGGCCAAAGCCTCTTCCATCAAATCAGCTATTCCCGATGGCAGATCCGCCACAGGAATCCCTACCTTGTTCAACGCCTTTATCTTATCGGCCGCCGTGCCGGTTCCGCCGGAGATTATCGCTCCCGCGTGACCCATACGCTTGCCCGGAGGCGCCGTGCGTCCGGCAATGAACGAAACTACAGGCTTTTTGACATATTTTTTAATATACTTTGCCGCTTCTTCCTCGTCAGTGCCGCCGATTTCGCCTATCATTACAATCGCATCGGTCCCGGAATCCTCGTTGAATGCCTCCAGGCAGTCAATGAAATTAGTGCCAATAATCGGATCGCCCCCGATACCGACTACCGATGACTGACCGATACCCTTGTTGGTCAGGGCGTATACTACTTCATAAGTCAATGTTCCAGAGCGGCTTACCACGCCGACCTTACCTTTTTTGTGGATTGGCGCGGGCATTATACCGACCTTTGACAATCCCGGCGATATCACTCCCGGGCAGTTGGGGCCGATTAACCTGGCGCCTTTTTGCTTAACATAAGCATATACCTTCAACATGTCAATAGCCGGAACGCCTTCTGTGATACAAACTACCAACTCGATCCCGGCATCGACCGCTTCGTAAATCGCGTCCACCGAAAATTTCGGGGGCACAAAAATTATCGAAGTATTCGCTTTGGCCTCCTTCACAGCCTCATCCACAGTATTAAACACCGGAACACCCTCGAATTTTTCGCCGCCCTTGCCCGGCGTTACCCCGGCAACGACATTAGTACCGTAATCAAGCATCTGTTTGGCATGGAATGAACCATCCCTGCCGGTGATGCCCTGCACAACTACCTTTGTCTTTTTACTTACGAATATTGCCATATAATATCCTTATTGTTTATCTAATCATAAGCAACCATTATTTTGAGGTTGCTTATTTATTTTTCCCAAGTCTCCAATTCTCTCATTCTTCATTCTTCCCGAAGGACAAGCGCGCCAAAGGCATATAAACCTTCGATTACTATCATTTGGAGTTTCCTCAAACTACGCCGCCAGCTCTATCGCCCTCTTAACCACTTCCTCCATCGAAGAAGTAGCGGTTATATCAACTTCCTGCAGTATCTCTCTGCCAGCTTCCTCATTGGTTCCGGTCAGACGCACCACGATAGGCACCGGCGGATTAAGCTGTTTAACCGCGGTTACGATACCGTTAGCGACATCATCACAACGGGTTATCCCGCCGAATATGTTGAACAATATAGCCTTAACATTCGGGTCGGCAAGGATAATATTCATGGCGTTGACCACTTTTTCAGGATTGGACGAACCGCCGATATCAAGGAAATTTGCCGGTTCCGCTCCGAAATGTTTCACCGTATCCATTGTCGCCATCGCCAGACCGGCTCCATTGACTATACAGCCTATACTACCATCGAGTTTAACAAAAGAAAGACCCGCGTTTTTCGCCTGGGTCTCATACTTGTCCTCTTCCTCCGGATCGCGCATCGCCTCGATTTCCGGTCTGCGGAAAAGGCCGTTGTCATCGATGTTTATCTTGGCGTCGATAGCCCACATCTGCCCGTCAGGGGTTGTGATAAGCGGATTAACCTCCGCCAGCGAACCATCGACATGCATAAATGTTATATACAACTTTTTAATAAAATCAGCCGCCAGGCGGGCCATCTTCATATCCTTGAACAGGAAACTTCCCAATGTCAGCGCCTGGTAATTCTGCAGGCCCAGCATGGGGTCCACATGCATCTTGAAAATCTTCTCCGGGGTTTTCGCCGCGACTTCTTCGATATCAACGCCGCCCGCGGGAGAAACCATTATTACCGGCTTTTTAGCCGCCCGGTCGATAATTATTCCAATATACGATTCACTGGCGATATCAACGGCTTCTGTAACCAGCACCTTTCGCACGGTGCAACCCTTGATATCCATACCAAAAATCTGCTTAGAAATTTCCCAGGCCGCGTGAGCGTTTTCAGCATATTTGATTCCTCCGGCCTTTCCCCGGCCGCCTACATGCACCTGCGATTTGACCATGACCGGTTTGCCGATTTTGTCGGCTATCTGTCCCACCTGTTCGGGGGTGGTGGCCACATCGCCTTCGGGTACCAACATACCGAATTTCTTGAAAAGCTCCTTTGCCTGATATTCATGTATCTTCATTCATCACCTCTTGTGAATTTTTCTACAAACTGCGGTAAAAAAACATCGCCTATTATAACCAATAAGTTACCGAGATTCAAGGAATTCTTTCGCATTTTGAAGCAAAATTTCCTTTTTATTCAACTCCGGTTCATCAAGCACTAATTCCAGCAGGTAATTAAGAATATCACCTATTAACGGACCCGGTTTCAGCTTGAATTCTTCCATTAAATCCCATCCGTTTATATCAAGATCTTTGACCGAAAATGGCGGTTTCCTTTCTAATTCATCCCGTATACGTTTCTCGAACTTATCAACCTGCGCGGGATTCTGGCCCCGGCCCTGGGCGATTATATCAGCCCGCCGTAAATCAAGAAGGTCGAATATCCTCTCCTTGCCCACATTGCGTATCAACCTCCGCAAACCTTTGTCCGTAACCCGGTCGGTGTACATATGCCGGTAAACCAAAACCCGTACATCCTCGGTAATTTCATTGGAATAACGCAATCTTTTCATAACCGAACGGGCCACTCCCGCCGCCTTGCGTTCATGCCCGTAAAAGGTCGCCCCGCCTTTGTCGGTCAACTCCCGTGTCTGCGGTTTGCTGATATCATGAAACAATGCCGCCAGACGCACCGGAAGCCTTTTTATTGAATGATCCACCGCCTCCATCGTATGTTCAAAAACATCGAAACGATGATACGGCCCCGGCTGATCTACCCCGACCGTCTCCTCCAATTCCGGAAGTATTCCCTTCAACAAACCGGTGTTATGCATAATGCGAAAACCTGTCGATGGACGGTCCGCGCGCAGAAGCATCTTGTTCAACTCTTCCTGTATCCGCTCTGCCGAAACCGTGCTTATCCTCGATGCGTTTTTCTTGATCGCCTTCAATGTAACCGGCTCTATCGTAAATTTAAATCTCGCCGCGAATTGTACAGCCCGGAGCATGCGCAAAGGGTCATCCGGAAACGAATTCTCCGATACCATGCGGATTAATTTATCCTCTATATCTTTTCTGCCGTTCAAAGGGTCAGCCAAAGTGTTGTCAGAGAGATCCAGCGCGATGGCATTGATGGTAAAATCCCTGCGCAAAAGGTCTTCTTCCACCCTGAGATTATGGTCGAAATCAACTTCGAAATCCCGATGCCCCTCTCCGGTCGAAACCTCCCTCCGGGGAAGCGCGATATCATAAGTAATACCCATACCCGGCGGCGTAAATTTTATTACCCCGAATGATTTGCCCACCAGGTCAACACGGCCGTAACCGCGGAGAATCTCGGACAATTCATTATATGGCACGCCGGTAACCAGGTAATCCCGGTCCTTGAACCGGATATCCTTATGTATAAACCGGTCGCGGACTGTGCCCCCGACCTCGTAGATTTTTCCAGCCTTCGATATCGCTTCAATAATCTCCCGCGGTAACGCGGTTTCGTAATCCGGTTTTAAATTCTCTTCACTCAAAACAGTCGAAAATAGTGGTTATTGTTTTGCCATCCTTTCCTTGAATCAAGTGAAGAATTTAAAAAGAAAAGATACGGGATGCCAATAAATAATGCTATTTACCGTAAAATCATGGTTCCTGTAGAACCGTCCACCGCGCTGTAGGCATTCTCAATTGAGGTGATGACCACCTTTTTCCCGCCGCCCTTTATGAACTTAATGGCCGCGTTGACCTTGGGGCCCATGGAACCATAGGGGAAATGTCCTTCGTGAAGAAGCTTTTCCATCTCATCAGCAGAAGCCTTATCGATGGGCTTGCGTTTATCGGGGTCACTGAAATTGATAAAAACTTTATCTATATCGGTTACGATAATTAACAACTCAGCGCCAATCGCGTTGCCCAACACCGCCGAGGCGTAATCCTTATCCACCACCGCGTCCACCCCATCGAGCATTCCATCATCATCGAGGTAAACCGGTATCCCTCCGCCTCCGGCGGCGATAACTATATTACCCGCGTTCACCAATGTGCGAATAATCTCGCTTTCCACTATATCCCTCGGTTTGGGCGATGGAACTACCCGGCGCCATCCGCGGTCCGCGTCTTTTTTCACCTTCCAACCCATCTTCTCAGCCATCGCTTTGGCTTCCTCCTCAGTATAAAACTTACCGATATACTTTGTCGGATCAAGTATCGAAGGGTCGTTTTTATCGACCAGCACCTGGGTGATCACCGTACATACATCTTTATCTATCTTTTCCATCTTGAGCCGGTTGATAAGGCTCTGGGAAATCATATATCCCATTGAACCTTCGGTATCAGCGACCAGCACTCCCAACGGCACAAACGGCGCCTTGTCCCTGGCCATCTCCACCCGGAGCAGGGCATTGCCGACCTGGGGGCCGTTGCCGTGGGCTATCGCTATATTATAGCCGGAGCGTATAAGCTGGATTATCGGTTCGAGGGATTTACGGGTGTTGGCGAATTGCTGGTGAATATCATCATTTTCGCCCTTGCGGGTGATGGCGTTGCCTCCCAACGCCACCACCGCTTTCTTCACATTATTGCCGGAGTTCATCGGTTATTTTTTCGCCTTCTTGGTTTTCTTCTTTGTTGCCTTTGTCTTGCTGAATTCCGCCTGAAGAATATCCTCGAGATTCGGATGACCGATCTCCTGCAGGTCATAACCAACCCTGACAGTCTTCTTCTTGATATTTATTACCCGGCGCAGATCTATCGGAGTGGCGATTATCACCGTATCGCACTTGGCGCGGTTGATGGTCGTCTCCAGGTCCTTCATCTGCTTGTCGCCGTAACCCATCGCCGGAAGAAGCGTTCCGATTTCAGGGTACTTCTCGAATGTCTCGGAAATGCTCTTCACGGTGTATGGCCGCGGGTCCACCAGACTGGCGGCGCCGTACTTTTGAGCGGCCACAACGCCGGCTCCGTAGGTCATCTCGCCGTGAGTAAGGGTCGGCCCGTCCTCGACCACCAGCACATCCTTGTCCAGTATCAATTCTGGTTTGTCCACGGTAATCGGCGACGCGGCTTCCACGATATACGCTTCCGGGTTGACAGTCATCACATTATCCCTGACAAGATTTATATCATCGAATGAGGCGGTATCCACCTTGTTTATTACCACTACATCTGAAAGGAGTACATTTGTTCCGCCCGGATAATAGAGCATCTCATGCCCGGGACGATGCGGGTCCACAACGGTAATCAGCACATCCGGACGGTAAAATGACGTATCGTTGTTTCCGCCGTCCCATACGATTATATCGGCCTCTTTTTCAGCCTCTTCAAGGATAACGCCATAGTCAACGCCGGCATAGATTACCTGTCCGCGGTTGATATGCGGTTCGTACTCCTCCATCTCTTCTATAGTGCAATTATGCTTCTTCAAATCGGCGATTTTCGCAAAACGCTGGCAGGTCTGTTTTACAAGGTCGCCGTAGGGCATCGGATGACGTATGGCGGCTACCTTGTGACCCATCTCCTTTAGTATTTCACATACCCGGCGTGTGGTTTGCGATTTTCCACTTCCGGTGCGGGCGGCGCATATAGCCACCACCGGCTTTTTCGACCTTATCATCGTGTCCGTAGCCGAAAGAAGTTTGAAATCGGCTCCCGCGGCTACAACAACCGCCGCCCGGGACATTACATAGTCATAGGAAACATCCGAATAGGAAAAAACCACCTCGTCCACATCATGTTTCTGGATCAATTCCACTATCTCGTCCTCGGCATGGATGGGAACTCCCTTCGGATAGAGTTTGCCGGCAAGCTTTGCCGGGTATTTCCTGCCTTCGATATCCGGTATCTGGGTAGCCGTAAACGCTACCACTTCGTAGTCTTTGTTATCACGGAAAATTACATTGAAGTTATGGAAATCGCGTCCGGCGGCTCCCATAATAATGACTTTTTTAGATGCCATCAGTTCACCTCTCTATATTTTGATGTAAATAAATTTCTATGAATTAGTAAAATAGTCGCACTTGTACGATAGCGGGTATCAATGATCGTGCCACTTGGGTAAGTCGAATTGTCGCTTATTTTTAAACATAAGGAGCAATATATATCTTTAAACATTTTTGGCAAGCGTAATTTTATAAATAGATGTTAATTTTTAGTTTAGAATAATATTATTACAAAATTTACACTCTCGGTCTTCAACCGGATAAACCGGGCACAAAATGCTCAAATTAAAGTTGACAACTTAGTCAAATATGTTTATTATGGCGGTTTAAAGAAAAGCGGCTAATAGAGTTGTATCAATGTCTTCAATAGATGAAATTGTAGCCCCGGTTGCCGATTACTTAGACCTGTTTGAAGAACGGCTGGGAGGCTATTTAAAAGCGGAAAATGAGCTGATTTACGAGCTCACCAAGCATCTTCTCTCCTCGCGCGGAAAGCGGGTCCGTCCATTAACCCTGTTTTTGGCCGCCGGCGCCGCCGGGCATAATGAGGAAAAATCGCTCTCTCCCGCTATCGCCATCGAACTTATACATACCGCCACCCTCCTGCATGATGATGTCATCGACCAATCGAAGTTCCGCAGGGGCATTGAAACCATAAGCTACCGCTGGGGAAATCTTACCGCCGTCCTTACCGGCGATTACTATTTCGCGAAAGCTTTTAAAATCCTGGTCAATGAAAACAGCCCCGGCTTACTGAAGGCAGTATCGGCCGCTACCGAACAGGTCAGTATCGGCGAGCTGGGACAGATACAGGAACTTAACAACACATCCCTCTCCGAGGAAAATTATGTTAACATAATTTCCAATAAAACCGCCGCGTTGTTTTCATGCGCCGGAGAATGCGGGGCGATTATCGCCGGCGCCAACGGCACAAAGAAAACCCGGCTTATCGATTACGGCAAATTCCTCGGGGTAGCTTTCCAGATTGCCGACGATTTACTTGATTTTGTGGGCGATGAAAAGAAACTCGGCAAGGGCGTGGGCAATGACCTTAAAGAGGGTTGGTTTACACTACCGCTTATATATTCGCTTAAAAACGGTTCGCCGGCCGGCGCCAGCGAAATAATAAAGATACTGGAGAACGGATTCCGCGAGGAACAGTTCCTGAAAGTGCTCGAATTTATCGAGGATACCGGCGGTATCGATTATGCCCGCGGGAAGGCATCGCTTTATAGAGATAAAGCTCTCGAAAGCCTGAAATCTATTGACGACTCCGATTACAAACGCGCGCTTATTAAACTGGCCGAGTTTACCGTAGCCAGGGAAAAATAATAATCCGGCGTTACCATGCCGTACAACAGGTTATTGAATCATTCTTACTGCCAGATGTTATCATCTGGCAAAAAACATTTTAGAACCATTTCAAAAAGAAACTTCTAAGGGTTCACCATATTAAGGGAACATGATTACCATTTCACGTTATAAAATTCTATGAACCACTGGTATTTTGAATTCTCCAACGGCGCCTATCCATACATAATCGCCATCGGTTTGGTTTTCGTTGTAATATCCGCCTTTTACTACCGCCATACGATCCCCCGGTTGTCAACTGCCTTGAAAACCATGCTCTTCGTCTTTCGCGCCCTCGCCATTATGGCTATAGCCCTGCTTATGTGCTTTCCCACCCTGGTTTTCACCGAGGAAAAAACAACCGGCGATAAGATCGCGGTTATGATTGATAAATCTGGCAGTATGGGCTTTGAAGAGGATGGAATTACCCGAATGGAAAAGGCCAAACGGCTCTCATCAACTCTAAATTCATTCGGCAACCGGCAACAGTTGCTCTATTTCACCTTTTCGGATACCTTGAAAGAGGTAAGCGATATTTCCAGCATTGCTCATGACAGTAGTTTAACTTCTTTAAGCGGCGCCATCCAAAACCTGATGAAATCTGAACACGCACTCGATATCGGCGGTATACTTCTCGTAAGCGATGGCGGAAATAATTTCGGAAGCGATCCGGTATTCCAATCCTCCCGCGCGGGAGTGCCTGTCTCCGCGATCGCGCTCGGGGACACCACCCCGGTACCCGACATCTCCATAGATTATATCAATTCTCCGGATATCGTCTACCGGGGCGAGGATATCGGAATAGAAGCTGTTCTGAAATCCGATATTGATAAGCCAATAGACGCCCGTCTCGAGCTTTACCGCGGCAACCGGCGCATCAAAACCCAGAATGTTCTCCTGCCCGGAGGCGGTTCCGCCAAAAGGATTATACTAACTGCCGAAGCGGATTCCGTGGGCGTTTTTGAATACCGTCTCGCGCTTGGCTCCGATTACAAGGAAAGATTCACAGCCAATAATTACCGCTCGGTCTCTGTTAATATTCTAAAAGACAGGCTCAATATTCTCCTGGCGGGCGGGAATCCATCATGGAATTTTTCATTTCTAAAAAAAGAATTGGAAGCAAATGACAAGTACAACATCTCATATTACCTGCCCGGGAAAACTCCGAAGTTAATCTTCAAACCTCAAAAAGACGGTATCGAAAACTTCGATTGCGTAATATTTACAGATATCGGTAATGATACTTACAACCGCTATGGCTCCGACATCGACCGCCTGTTGGACGCGGGCAGATTGAACGCGTTCTTCGTTCTCTCTCCCCAATCCAACACCGGCAGGATTCAACGCTTACTCAGAAAAATCGAACTCCTCGAGGAGAACAAACGATGTTATTCAACTGACGGCCAGTTTATACCGGAGGTCGTCAACCAGTCCATTCCCGATGCCCTGCTAAAACTTCCCGAAGGAAACAGCTACCAGAAATTTTCCAGCATGCCCCCGCTTAAATACCAGCTTATCGGATTGAATCCCGGTGATAAATGGCAAATCGCCATCAAAACATCGATGCAAAACGCCCGCAATATACCGGCCCTCCTTCATTCTGTCATCAATGGCAACCGCATTGTGGTTTTCAACGGCGGCCCGCTATGGCGGTGGGATTTCTACATGAACCGCGGCGAAGCGCCCGACACCAGCGCCGGTATAATGATAGATAATATAATAACCTACCTGACCGTCGGCGGTCAAAGCGAACCAATCGATATAACCACCGATAAAAGGTTATACAGCTCCGGGGAGCAGGTTAACTTCAGGGCGCGCATGCTCGACGAAAACTACCGCCCCCTCGAGGGCGGAACGGTTATGGTCCAGTTGCGCCGGGAAGACTCACCCAGCCCATCTTTCGAGATTTTTCCTGTCGAGAAAGGAAACTTCGAGGGTTCTCCGGGAAGATTGCCCGCGGGAGATTACTCCTATAATGCCTATTTTACTGTCGGCGGGGATACGCTCGAAACTAAAAGCGGCTCTTTTAAAGTGCAATCCTATAGCGAGGAATTCCGCAGTTTAACCGCTAACCGCGAGTTACTCAGGAAAATAGCCTCGGCCAGCGGCGGAAATTATTATGATGTAGAAAACATCGATGATCTTGATATTCCCAAAAATCAAGGCTCAATAAAACTGCAAAATCCTTACCGGCTTGCGTCCCTGCCTGTAATCCTGGTTATTATTATCGCCCTCTTAGCCCTCGAATGGGGCGTTCGCAAAAGGCGACAACTGCCTTGATTTCGATAACAATTTCTATTATCTTGCCCGGTTAAAAATATTATCATTATTCCAATTAATTTCCCTATTACTAATGTAAGTGGAGGATAAAATGAGCTTAAATGAAACCGACCGCAATAATTGGTCTGAAACGCTGATGCTGGAATGGTCGGCAACATATCGGTATATTATGCAGACCAAAATCTTCAATAATCCCAAACTCGTGGGATTAATCGACGGCATAATGCGCAATGAAGCCGACCATATCGATATTTCCACCGATTTCCTGATGAATGACTTCAAAACCGATGTCAAAGGATTCCGTACCACCCTATTCTATCTATACCAGAATCTCGAATTCGAGAAAGTTGCCAATAAAACCTATGGCCGTTTCCGCCGCGAATCGGAAGACGAGGAGGTAAAAGCCAAATTCCAGGAGCTGGTTAAATCGGAAGCGGGTCATGTTAAAATTTTCCGGGAGCTTATCGAAGCAATTGAAGCCGGAAAATTCCCGGTTATAGTTATTTGCCCCGTATGCGGTTGGGAGATAAATTACGGCGAATCACCGGAAGAGGGAACTGTCCTGAAATGCGAGAAATGCAAGGTCGATTTCGAACTGGTGGAGGAGAACGGCGACTGGGATGTAGTGCGCGCTTAAATAAGCACGAGATGTTAGTTTTCAATAAGCGTCCATCACCGGACGCTTATCTTTTACGGAAACAATAGCCACAGTATAGCCATACGTAAAATATTAGGTATGGTATCGTCTCCATAATAATAGGGCAAATCCTATAAAAAAATATATATACCGCCTTCCTGAATTCAGCAATACTGTTTTGCATATTTTTTATCTGCTTGCACAACAACCCTTTATAGTATTGTAACAAAAAGTTATACAAAGGGTAGGGTATTTGATTAAATTGCTGGCAAAACAGAAAACCAAAAATAGGGGGGAAAACGAGATGACTAACCATTCAAAATACGGATTACAAAAGGGGGTTTTAATGTCCAACAGAAGAAGCGTGCTTATTCGTCTCTCTGTGTTGTTTTTAGTAGTATTTGGAGTAGCGCTGGTCAATGGATGCGGCAAAAACTCACCTGTGGCGCCCGGCAGTGAGCAAACAGATGTCCTCGAACAGAAAGAACCATTCGGTCCATCCAATGTCGAACAGCAATGGGGGCGCGTATTTTACTGGCGTTTCGAGAATGCCGCTTATGGTTATGTAGATAACGGCGGCGGCACTATGAATTTCAGCGGCGACGGCTATGACGCCCAGTTCCAAGTTCCCGACAACGCAGTTGATTACTGGGTTGAGCTGTGGATGGAAGGCCAGGCGTATTACACCGAAAGCGGTATGGTCTACGTATTCGAGTTCGGTCCGGATGGTCTCCAGTTCCGTGAAGATGCCACACTCATCATTGAAACCAAAGCCTTAAAGGATTACAATGATAATGGCAGTATCGAGGGCGCGGAGCTGATGTACTGGGATCCTGACCAGCAGGATTGGCAGTTCGAGGAGTTCGATGATGACTCCGACGGCGACGGTTACTACGAATTTAAAATCGGGCATTTCTCGAGATACGGTATAGGCGGCAGAATATTATAGTATACTGCCGCGCGGTAGAATTAGATGTTAGACCGGTCTTCATGGCCGGTCTATTTTTTTGCCAACAATCGAGACTACACAAATATTAAACCAAAAAACAGCAATGAATATAGAAAGTTGCCTATAGACTATTGGAACCCCCCCTTAAAATATTAAAGCGACAGAGAAAACATTTCCGTATTAGTGTACCCCTCCATAACTAACATCTAATCTTACAAGAGATTAGGAGCAATGTTCAAATAAATCCCCCCATGGCGTACTATTTGAAATATTCAACTTTTGTATGATTAGCGGAAAAACTCGGAACCACACTATAAAGGAGGCTGAGATGTCCAAACGAAATAAGATTCTAATTCAGGGTATCGTGCTTATCGCGATTATTTCCGCGGTATTGCTCATTAATGGCTGTGGCAAACAGTCCCCCCTTTCACCCACATCCAATAACACAGACATGAAACAGGCGTTCGGTCCTGATAATGTGGAAACTCAATGGGGACGCGTATTTAGTATGGGTTCTGGCGGTCTCGCGGGAATCTCCGCTGATCCGAATTCTACTGATACATTGGATACCAGCGTGTTGGGATATGAGTCCGAATTTATCGTGCCGGCAGGCGCTGTCGATGCCCAGGTTCAAATCACATGCACCCCGCAAAACTATTTTACTCAATATGGTATGGTGTACGTTTATGACTTCGGTCCCGATGGTTTGACATTCAATCAACCGGCTATTCTTACTCTCGATCTGGACGCTCTTGAAGATTACAACCCGACCGACACCGATTTTAACCGTGTTGAACTGCGGCTCTACGACGAAGCGTCCCGCACCTGGCAGCTTATCGAAGTTGATACCGACCTGAGCGATGGCGTTGTCGAATTCGAGATTGACCATTTCTCCAGATACGGAATCGGCGGACGTACTTTATAGATCAAATCCTCCCCATCCTGCGACCCAAAAGAAAAAGCCCGCTATCCACTGCGGGCTTTTTTATTTCCTGATAATCCTAAACCTAACTCTGTTTAAGCCTTTTACGGCGCTCATTTATAAATGCCACCCTTATAGACGAAACTAATATTCCCAAAAGAACAGTTAGCACCGCCGCCAGCACAAACCATGACGAGGTGGTCATTCCCTCAATCTTCTCGGCAACACTGCCTATCTGCCCGAAGGTAACCGCCTCCATGAACGAAGATGTAAGCACTTTAACCGTCACGAAATCAAGGGTCGTCAAAAGGGTCAAGCCACCGAAAATAACGAATAGTGTTATGGCCGCCCGGTGGGTTTTGGTCTCTGGTGATTTTACCTTCATCAGCATTACACCGATCAGGATTATCACCGTGATTAAAATCCATCCTCCGACTAACCGGGGCCATAATTCGTAACCTTCATACGGCTGTGCGAATTCCTGTATCAGTGAATATGTAACCGTTACTATCAGGATCGCCGGGGTGATATATTTAATACATATATTCCACCATTTACCGAGATGGATTTCAGATACAGAATTGGCGAAATCGCGGAGCTTATCCGCTTTGTAAATCCAGCCGATCAGGATACATTCAGCTAATCCGACCATGGTCAAACCATACGAGTTGGTCCAGTGGTCGACAATATCCAGCCAGTAAAGACCGGCGCGGGTGGCGAAGAGCATACCCGCTCCAAAACCAATTACACAGATAAAGGTAGTCGCTTTAATCCGGTTCACCCCGAATTTATCCCTCAACCCGCACACTACCGCCTCAATGAGGCTGATAAGCGAAGTTGTCCCCAAAAACAACAGCATCCCGAAAAACAGAATTCCGAAAAACGGCGCGAAATGGGGGAGGTTGCCAATAGCGGCCGGATAGGTCCTGAACGCCAGACCGGGACCAGCTATCGATATGTCCTCAATAGGGATATGCATCTGGGCGGCAAGAAATCCTACTGTCGAAAATACGGTAATCCCCGCGAGGACCTCAACCGTTGAATTGGACATGCCGGTGATGAAGGCATTATTTGTAACATCCTCATCAAGGCGCCTGTAGGACGCGTAAGTGATCAAAATCCCGAATCCCAGCGAGAGGGTATAAAAAATCTGGGAATACGCCGCCAGCCACACATTGGGATCCAGCAGTTTGCTCAGGTCGGGAGTGAGAAATTTTCCCAGCCCCATTCCCGCGTTTGGCAATGTAACCCCCCTGAACAGGAGGATTAGCAACATACAAAGCGCGATGGGCATCATAAGCTGGTTATAGCGTCCCAGCCACTTAACTCCCCGGCTTATAATAGTCCAGGTAGCTCCCCAGGTCAAAATCAGTCCCAAAAGCACCCACCATACTATTCCGCCAAGCTCATCGGGGCCCGATGAAATCGCCAGCACTTCCTCGTTGAAAAACTGGTTGGCTCCTACCGATGTCCACGCCAGCGAGATTGAATGATAAGCGTAGTTCCAGCACCACGAAATTACCACCGCGTAATAGGTTGAAATAATCATACCCACTAAAAGCGCCAACCATCCCAGCCACTCCATATCACGGTGAACTTTTTTGAACGATTCCGCCGCCGAACCCTGCAGTTTCTGCCCTAAGCCAGTTTCCAAAATAAGCAGGGGAATTCCCGCGGTAAACAACGCGAGAAGATAAGGAATTAAAAACGCTCCGCCCCCATTCTTAAATGCCACAAATGGAAATCGCCAGATATTGCCCAATCCAACCGCGGAACCTATTGTCGATAGGAGAAATGCGGTTCTGCCGGTCCAGCGCTCTCGTTTATTTGCCATCTATCCGCCGCCTTGTTTTATGAATTATTTTCTGGATTATCCGGTCCCATGGGATTACTATAAATAATAAACAATACCAGTGTCAACTGTATTGATTATTCCGCACTGGCAAATAAAGGGGATTTTTATTCCCGAGGCAGATTATTAATTTATTCGCGGTAATCAAGAACACCTGAATTATAACGATAGTTAAGAAAAGAACTCGATAAGGTCTATAAATAAAAATGAAAAGGGAGTTTCGATGAGTACCAAAATCCTCTCTTCCCTGTTAATCATCTCGTTGATTTTTAACGTGCTCGCCGCTTTCGCCGGCTATAAGGCGTACCGGATGATAAAAGACAACAGGCAACTATACGATGTTTATTTCAAACTTAAATATGACATTCCCGGAATCGGCCATTACAAAGATAAAAATATCGCCCTTATGAAGGAAAACCCCGATGACCCCGAACGGATCGTCTTTTTCGGCGCTTCCATAACCGAGCGATGGGATTTCGATAAATATTTCCCCGGAAAATCCTATGTAAACCGCGGAGCCGGCGGGCAGTATGCATCCCAGATGGTCGGGCGTTTCTACCAGGATGTTCTCGACCTTAAACCCAAAAGCACAATCATCAAAATATGCGCGATTAACCTTGACTCCAATCTCGATATAAAACAGTCGACCGATGCCGTGCGCGCCATGATAGATCTCGCCGAAGCCCATAATATAGAACCTATTATGGCTACCGTAATCCCGGTAACCGAGGGATATGACAAATCCCATCCCGACACCGATTATACCGGAAAAATCAAGGATTTAAACAGGTGGATTGAAAGCTACGCCGCCAAAAGGAATTTGCGAATTGTCGATTATTTCGGTTACCTCTCCGATTCGATGGGTTACCTCGAAGATGAGTACAGCGATGACGGTCTGCATCCAAATGATAAGGGATACGACCAGATGGCGAAAGCCGTTTACGCTGTGTTGGGAAAATAACATAATTTGTGAAACATTTACATTACCGGAGAGTTAAATAAACATCTTGCAATGCGTTGATTTTTTAGCTTTCAATAATCTGGATAATATTGCTCTTAATTTAAACATATATAAACATTTAGATTGAATCCGCCGAAATGTTTATAAGAGCAGTGAATTATTTAATCCAATCCTGAACCGATAGGGCATGGCAGGCAAATCCACAATAGCTGAACATCCATCCGACCCAGCTTCACAGAAACATACCAGCTACCGCCGGATTTTTACCCATTCCTCCATTTACGTGCTGGGAATGCTGATAAGCAAAGTGGTCGGGTTCGTGATGATCCCTATTTATACCCGTTACTTGACCCCCGCGGATTACGGCATCCTCGAATTGTTGACTATGACCTCCGATGTTATCGCTATGCTGATCGGCGTAGGTCTCGCCCACGCGGTTATGCGCTTCTATTATAACTACAAGGAGCAGGATGACCGCAATCAGGTAGTTTCCACCGCCCTCATAGCCGGACTGGTAATTTTCGTTGCCGGCTTCGGAGCGCTCACCCTCGAAAGCGGGCTGGCGGCGAAGTTGATACTGGACTCTGCCGATATGGCAAACTATTTCACCATCATATTTATAACCATGATGTTCTTCGCCGGAATAGAAATTCCCCTTGTCTACCTGCGGGCTCAGCAAAGAAGTATTTATTTTGTCGTGGTGAACCTTGTAAAACTGGTTATCCAGTTAAGCCTGAATATTTATTTTATTGTCGTTCTTGACTGGGGAGTCCTGGGAGTGCTGTACAGCGGGCTTATCGCCTCGGTGGCGGTAGGTTCTTTCCTCTCGGTGAAAACTTTTATGGACACCGGACTGCGGTTCTCCATTGATAAATTCAGAGAGCTGTTGCGTTACGGCTACCCTTTGTTGTTCACTAACCTGGGAGCGTTCATTCTAACCTATTCGGACAGATACTTCCTCAAATTCTATACTGACTTGAACGAAGTGGGAATCTACTCGCTCGGTTATAAATTCGGTATGCTGGTGAGTATGCTCTTGATAGCCCCGTTTCATCAATACTGGTCCGCGGAGATGTTTGCCGCCGCCAAACGTGACGATGCCCCCAAAGTTTTCCGGGATTTCTTTACATACTCAACCCTTTTATCGGTAGTTTTTTGTTTTGCCCTATCGATTTACATACGTAATATCATCGAAATTATGGCTATGGAATCCTACTGGCCGGCGTACAAAGTTGTGCCCCTGGTTTGCCTCGCGTATATTGTAATGGGTATGCAGGGTTTCGCCGGATGCGGAATACTGATATCCAAAAAAACCCGGTACCTCGCGTATTCAACGGCGTTTGCCGTAGCCGCCAATGTTGCTTTGAACTTCACTTTGATACCCCAATGGGGAGCCGTGGGCGCCGCGCTGGCTACCATCGGTTCGTTCTGGGTAAGGTTCTACACCACTTATCGCTACAGTCAGCGTTATTTCTACCTCAAATATGAATGGTATCGTATCGGAATGGCTCTCTTCCTGGCAATTGTACTGCTTGTTGGAAGATATTTAATATCCATTGACAACCGGATACTATCTTTATTGATTGATACTGGATTTGTAATAATATATCCGCTTATACTATATGTCATCGGCTGGTTCAACAATCGTGAAAAAGAGCTGATTACGAAACTGGTACGAAATCCCGGCAAGATTACCGGTGTTGTCAAGCTTTATAAAGAAAACGCTTAAACCATGGATAACCAAAGACAGCAAACAGAACCGATCCTGGGCGCTTATGTCCGCGAACGTAAATGGGGAGAGCACCAACCGCGGAGGATTCAACCCAAGCATATATGGGGATTGCTCTTTGTAATCGCCACCTTTGTGTTAGCCCTGGCTACTCTCATTTTACCGGGCGCTATAGTTATCGCCGTTGTTCTCTCTATTGTCAGCGCCATCGCCGTGCTTAAATACCCGATTATCGGTCTCAGCGCGTTCGTGATTCTGAACTTTATACGCCCCGGCGATTTCGTTCCGGGATTGGATGCTATCCCCCTGGCGAAAATGATTGGCGGCGGTACTCTCCTGGCGGTTATACTACAGCACCTGCGCAGTAAAGATATTCTCTTTAGATACAGGCAAACATACTTATTGATTGCTTTTACCATAGTCCTTTTCATCTCGGCTCCTCTTTCCTACTGGCCGTCGCGGGCTATGGAAGTATCCATGGACTTTTTGAAGATAATGTTATTCTTCCTGATTTTCATAAATATTATCCGCGATTACAAACGGCTTCAGGCAGTCTCGCTTATCGCGCTGTTGAGTATCCTCGTACTCTGTTATTCGACCATACAGTCCTATTTTTCCGGGGCCGACCGCGCCGCCGCCACAATAGGCGCGGGTATCTTCGGCGATTCCAACGATGTCGCCCTGGTGTTCGTAACCGCCATACCCCTGTCAGAATATTTCCGCGTAAGCAGGCTCAAACCGCCATTGAACCAACTGCTTTACTGGGCCTCGGTTGCCTTTTTATCCTTTGGCGTGTTCGCCACCCAGTCAAGAGGCGGGTTCTTAGGCCTCTGCGCTGTGCTTTTTATCCTGTTTACCCGCGGCAGAAACAAGGTCAAAGGATTGCTGGTGCTGGCAGTAGTTGGCCTGGTTATCTTCGCGTTGCTTCCCGGTGAGATGACCGAGCGGTATTCAACTATCGATGATTACCAGGAGGACGCCTCCGCCATGGGCCGTATCCACGCCTGGAAAGCCGGAATTAAAATGATGCTGAGTCGCCCTTTGAACGGCGTGGGTATCGGTTGCTTCGAGGTTGCCTTTGGAACAGCTTATCGTCCCCCGGGGTTCACATCGAGCAGGTGGATGAGTCCGCACAATACCCTGATTCAGGTTGGAGGTGAAACCGGCCTGATCGGATTAGCCATATTTCTCTATTTATACATATATTGTATCTTGCAGATGCGCCGCCTTGAGCCCGAAGGCTCTCCCGAAGACAAAACAAAGATACTTTCGGCAAGGGATATAACCCTGGCCAGCCTGGTCGGTTTCGGCGTGTGCGCGTTTTTTCTTACCCAGGCGCTGAACTATATGTACTATTTCCTGGTTGCTTCAACAGTATGTATAGTAAATATAAACTCAACTAACAAAGAGAAAGCCGATATTCTATATAGCGGGCCGGAAGTTAAGACCGCTGTCGTTAAATAGCGAAAGGCATCGATAATATGGGATTTATTCAAAACTTCCTGCTGGGAGTTCGAAAAAGAGAAAAATGGTATCACAGGCTGGTTTATGATACAGCCATTTCCATACGCCACCTGCGCCTGCCATTCTCCAAATTCTGGGGCGCGATATTTTTCAATGAACGCAATTTCCGGTTGATGGTCTGGAGACGCCTGAAACAATTCTTCTATTACGAACCCATGTTCCGCTACCGTTGCGGGCGGGTCGGCAAAGCGCTCTATATCGAAACCACTTTCCCGCTGATTATGGGATACGGCACGGTCAATGTCGGCGATAGGGTTCGTATATCCGGCAATGCCACCTTTATTGTTTCCTACAAGGTCCATCCCAATCCGACTATTGAAATTGGCGATGATGTTTACATCGGCTTCAGGACCATCTTTTCCTGCGCCGAGAGGATTACCATCGGCGACCGGATTCTCATGGCCCAGGGCGTGCAGATATACGACAACAATAACCACCCGCTTGACCCGGAAGCGCGCGCAAAAAACGAGCCGGTGGAGCCGGAGGGAGTCGCGCCGGTGGTTATCGAAGACGATGTATGGCTCGGTTCCGATGTCATTATCATGAAAGGCGTTACCGTAGGGCGAGGTTCTGTGGTCGCCGCGGGGGCTGTAGTGGTCAAGGACGTTCCCCCGATGACTGTGGCCGCCGGGAACCCGGCTAAAATCGTAAAGGAAATTAAATCGCTCTCGGGCGATTCCAAAACAACTACCGATGGAGAGGAGATAAAGAGAAATGACGGAACGATCACCGCATCCTCTCAAAACGGATGAGAAAATGTCTGACACCAGTAATATAAATATAAAACTCGCGGACCAAAGCGATATCGAGAAATGGGATAATTACCTTGAGAAATCATCCAATAAAACTTTTGCCCACCGCTGGGGATGGTCAGAGGTGCTTAAAAATTCCTTCGGGGTGAAACCTTATTATTTCATCGCCGGGGAAAATGGAGAAGTGCGGGGGATTTTGCCCACAACGCTGATGAAAAGCATGCTTTTCGGAAAGTTCCTGATTTCACTTCCCTGGCTCGATTACGGAGGGCCGGTCGCGGACAATGAAGAGATAGCATTAAAGCTGGTGGACTCTGCCGATAAACTCGCCCGGGATAACGACTGCGAATTTTTCGAGATGCGCGCCGTACGCCACCGCCTCGCTGATATGACCGAGAAAACCGACAAACGGGAATTTATCATCGACCTCTCCGGAGGCGAAGAGACAGTTTGGAAATCGTTCGATGCCAAGGCCCGCAACCAGGTGCGCAAGGCCGAAAAAGCCAACCTCACCGTGGAGTTCGGTGGTGTTGAAATGCTGGGTGAATTCTACAAGGTCTTTGCCTGTAACATGCGCGATTTAGGCACGCCGGTCTGGCCCTCGAGCCTGTTTACGGAAATATTCAGAAACTTCCCCGGTGATGCCGAATTCGCCCTGGTGAAACTGGACGGCAACGCCATTGCCGGCGGGTTGCTATTGCATTACGGTGATTATTCAGGTGTCCCTTCAGCATCCGCGTATCGCCATTACCTGAACCTCTGCCCCAACAACATCCTCTACTGGGAGATTATCAAAAGATGTATCCAGCGGGGCTCAACCGTATTCGATTTCGGCAGGAGTTCCGAAAACGCGGGCACATACCGTTTTAAAAAACAATGGTCGAAAAAATCAGTAGAGCCCAGGGAACAGGTTTGGCAGTACCGCCTTTTTAAAATCGACAACCTGCCGGAGCTAAATCCCAACAATCCCAAGTTCAAACTGGCAATAAATATCTGGAGGCGTTTGCCGCTTCCAATAGCGAACTTCCTCGGCCCTAAAATCGTTACAAAACTTCCGTAGCTATGTTCAGCGCAATACCGCCCGTCGGAACGCCTTTATCATGGAGATATTTATTCTCCCCGGGAGAGAATGCCGATAAATTCAAATCGCGAATCGAAAAACTGCTGACCGGAAAATGCTACCTGACATCTTCAGGTAAGTCGGCACTATATCTGATTTTAAAGTCCTCAGCGGAAATTTACCCCGGCAAGGACGAAGTTATAATTCCCGATTACACCTGCTGGACAGTTCCCTCGGCTGTAATACGGGCGGGCATGAAACTTAAGACCATCGATATTCAGCCGGGCAATTTCGGAATCGATCCCCAGCAACTTGAAGAGAATATCTCCGGCAAAACACTAACGGTCATCGCCGCCCATCTCTTTGGAATACCCGGGGATATCGAAGCAATAGAGAAAATCTGCAGGGAGAGGGGTGTCATATTAATCGATGACGCCGCCCAGGCTTTGGGAGCTAAGGTTGGCGGACGGCAAATCGGCTCCTTCGGCGACGCGTCGGCGCTCAGCTTCGGAAGGGGCAAAAATATCACCACCCTTTCGGGGGGGGCCGCGGTGATAAGAAATAATGAATTACGGGATGTCGCCAATGGAATTTACAGCCGTGAATTCAGCAATCCGCTAACGGGCGCGCTAAAAGACACGATACAGCTTGCCGCGTACAAGATTCTCTTTAACCGCCATCTATACTGGATCCCCGATACAATGCCGTTTCTGGAGCTGGGTAAAACCGAATTCAATCCCCGGTTCGATATCCATAAACTACCCGAGAACCGGGCATCGCGGGGAGCTATGATGATAGGCAACCTTGAACGAATAACCGGACACCGCGTTGAAACCGGAAGAAAATACCGAGAAAGGTTATCCGGGATAGGACAAATTGAACTTCCCGAGCCGGAGTTAAATTCACAACCTGTTTATTTACGCTATCCCGTTATCTTAAAAGACGAAAAAAGAAGACGATATATCCTTGAGAAGGGGCATTCGTTGGGAATTTCGGCAATGTATCCGGGGAAAGTAAGCTCAATTGATGGAATCTCCCCGTATCTCTCCGGCAATGATATTTCCAACCCGAATGCCGAGTATATTGCCCGCGGCCTGGTAACACTGCCAACCCATTTTCAGATAAATGATGTTGATGTGCGCCGGATTTCGGATTTTATTACCGACGCGGTCAGATAAAGAGAGGATTCGATAACCCAATTCAGTAATCAATAATAAAGTGACATATTGGAAAACAGCTTAACATTGCAGGAAGTACAGAGGAAGAAAAAAGAATATATCGACGAAGACCGGGGGATCCCGATCGTATGTTTCGCCGAGGACTGGGGACGGCTGCCATCTTCGACCCAGCATCTCATACGAGGATTGTCTAAAACCCATCGCATACTCTGGGTGGACAGTCTCGGTCTGCGCACTCCGTCGGCGGGAAGCAAAGGCGATTTGACGCGGATATTCTCCAAAATAAAGAATTTCCTTTCCGGGATAAAAGAAGTGGAGCCAAACATCTACCGCTTCACGCCCATCGTCATCCCCATGTACAAATACCGCTGGGTAAGATGGTTCAACAAGAACCTGCTGAAGCTTTTTATCAAAACCTACCTGCGCGGTAAGGGGATTCGGAAGTTCATCAATTGGTCATCATGCCCCACATCGGCGGATCTAACCGGGGAGCTGGGCGAGTTCGCCAGCGTTTATTACATCGGCGATGAGTTTTCCGAATTTACCCAGTTCGATAAGGGACTCGTGGGTGAGCTGGAGCGCAAACTGCTCATTAAATCCGATATACTATTCGTGGTCTCCGATAAACTCACTGAGACAAAATCCCAGTTCAACTCCCTTGTTTACAAAGTCCCCCACGGATGCGACTTCGAACATTTCTCCCGAACCCTTCAATTGGGCGATGATGACATCCCCGAAGATTTGAAGAAAATCCCCGGCCCGCGGGTCGGCTACTATGGTCTCGTTCGCGACTGGTTCGACTTCGGGATGTTGCGGGACATTTTCTCACGCCGGCAGGACTGGTCTTTGGCGCTGGTGGGACCCTCGGATACCGACACATCGGAAATCGACAAGCTCGAAAATGTGCACATGCTCGGACCCAAGCCCTACAAACAGCTGCCGAATTACCTGCGGGGTTTCGACTGTTGCATTATTCCCTATCGCAAAACCGAAATTACCATAAACGCCAACCCGTTGAAACTCCTCGAATACATGTCCTCCGGTAAACCTATCGTAACCACCGACCTGCCCTCTGTTTATCCGTACAGGGATGGTTTAAATACAGCCGGAGATACCGCCGGATTCGAAGCCGCAATCGAAAAAGCTATGGGAGTTGAAGATGAAAAATCAACATCGACACGAATACAAATTGCCCGGGCAAATTCATGGCAGTCACGCGTCGATAATATCGAAAAATCTTTCGATAAACATATTTACCCCTTCAGCAGGAAAACCGAAAGCCCGGTGGTAATGCACCTCATCGCCGCAATGAGTATCGCCGGAGCGGAAAAGGTGATATTGAACCTCTTTGGGCAGAAGGATAATACCGAATTCGATTTGAGGGCGGCTTCATTTGTCCGCTACGCCGATGGAAGCGGGACCGAATTCCTTACAGCTGTCAACGAAACCGGTTGCGCAACCGACCGGATCTATATAGACAAAAGATGGTCATGGTCGGATATTCGCGCGCTTAAGAGGATAATCCGGCGCCATAATGTAAAGATATTGCATACCCATGGCTACAAATCCGACATCAATGGTATAATCGCCGCCAGGCTGACCGGGATTCCATTGGTGGCTACCGCCCACGGTTTCACCGCCGCCGATGAGAATCTTCAGCTCTATGAAAAAATCGACAGGTTCTTCCTGAAATTCGCCGACCGGGTGCTATGTGTATCCGACAATGTTCGCGAAAGCCTGCGCCGGGCCGGTATCGACCCGTTAAAAGCCGAAGTGGTTACCAACGCGGTCGATTTCGAATATTTCCAGAAGGACGCCGATATCGAATTCCGGGACAAATGGAATATCAACGAAGGCGAAATAGTAATCGGTTCAGCAGGCAGGTTATCCGCAGAGAAGGGGCATATAAATTTGATCAAAGCCGCCGCTGAACTGCCGCCGGTAGTGCGAGAAAAAATGAAAATTGTTATCGCCGGCGACGGCCCCCGCAAAGATGAGTTGCTAAAACTCGCCTCGGAAAAAGGTCTTGCCGACAGATTAATCCTTGCCGGTTTCATCTCCGATATGCGTTCTTTCTACCAGGCGGTCGACATCTTCTGCCTGCCATCGCTGACCGAGGGACTGCCCTTGACCATACTCGAAGCGGCGGCCTCCAAAAAGGCGATTGTAGCCAGCAATGTTGGTTACATCCCTCATTTAATTGACGATGGTTTCGATGGATTTACCCCGGTGGCCGGCGATGTCAGCTCGCTTGCGGGAATACTAATTAAGCTGTTAAACTCACAAGATGATATCGAACTCTACGGAGACCGGATTTTCAATAAACTCCGCGTCGATTACAGCGTCGAGAACTGGGCGCAGAAGATTTTCGATATTTACGACAACCTTTTAATCAAATCCTGAGGTCGCTTTGCTGGAACTGATTTACTGGCTCTCATTCGCGGTACTTCTTTACACTTATTTCGGCTACCCTGTCTTGATGCTTATAATCGGCAAACGTAAACCCGATTACCGCAGGGATGAGACATTCCTGCCTAAAGTTTCCCTGCTTATATGCGCATACAATGAAAAAGATGTCATCCGCGAGAAATTGGAGAACGCCCTCGCAACCGATTATCCCGGGGATAAATTCGAAATAGTAGTGGTCTCCGACGGCTCCACCGACGGCACCAATGAAATCATCGAGAGTTTTCATGACCCGCGGCTGAAATTTTTCACCTATACCGACCGGGGCGGTAAAGCTAAAGCTCTGAACACCGGAATGAAACACCTCACCGGCGATATCGCCGTGCTGACCGATGCCAATGTCCTGTTCGAAAACGATGCCATTAAAAAACTCGCCATCTACTTTAGCGGCGAATCTATCGGTTGTGTGGTGGGCAATGTTATCCTCCGCTCAAAGGATGGTACAATCGTCGGCGAGGGTGTTTACTCCCGCTATGAAAAGGCGGTGCATACCGCCGAAGGGAATTTCAACACCATGATAACTGTCGATGGCGCCATGTACGCCATGCGCCGAAAACACCTCGCGCCCGTCCCCCCCGATTCGCTGACCGATGACTGGTACCTGGCAACAGGTGTTCTTGGGCTGAATAAAAAAATCATCTACGCCCCCGAAGCGGTCGGTTATGAACATGCCGCCGAATCGGTCGCCGGGGAATTTAAAAGAAAAGTCCGCATGATTGCCGGCGGTTACCAAACCGCCTTCCGCCGTGCGGATGTATTCCTTAACCCCTTCAAATATCCCATCATAAGCTTCATGTTCTTCTCCCATAAGCTACTGCGGTGGACCGCCATGTTTTTCATGGCCGCCTTGTGCGTGTCTAATCTTCCGCTCGTCTTTTGCGGGTCATGGTATCAACTTACATTTGCCGGCCAGGGGATATTTTACGGGTTTGCCCTGATGGGATGGCTTTACAGCGAAAGGTTAAAATCCCCGCCGTTTTATATTCCGTATTATTTTACAGCCGTCAACTGGGCGGCGGTGATGGGTTTGATAAAGTATCTAACTGGTGGACAAAAAGTTACCTGGGAAAGAGGAAGGAATTAACAGCTTTTCCGTATGCGTATTTTACCGTTTAAATGTCCTGTCGAAAGCTGTTTGCTATTGAAGGATCTCCTTACTAATTATACTCCTCGTACTCGTCCTGAAAACCCTTTTTAAAGTCTTCTTCGAAATCCTGATATTCTACATCTTCATAATCATCGTAATCATCATCCGCATCCTCGGCGGTATCTTCGGCGTCATCAACATAATCTTCCACTTCTTCATCCAAATCAACCTGTTCATCATCGACTCCGAGAGCCGCGCATTCTTCTGAACAGAATGGATTTCTTCCGACCCAGTAGGGTTCGCTCTTGATCTTTTCTCCACAACCAACGCAAATCATTATTCTAACCTCTCCGAATTATAGTGGTTGGAATCCTGTTCTCATTGACTTCCTGCATCGGGTTTATTTTAGGGATTTCGCGCTAAATATATCGGCATTATTAATCTTGTCAATAGCAAATTTCATCCGCTTTAACATTTTTTTCAGACCATTAAGTTCCGCCAAATTGGAGATAAAAATAAAAAAGGCGGGTGGTTCTCCCGCCTTTCTGTGGGCTTGCTTAAAAGCGTATTATCAAATCGCCGCAGAGTAGCAACCTGAGTCGCGGAGTGAAGCAAAGCGAATGAGAATGTTTTTATACTTATCATGCTTATTTCCCTCGATAAACCGGGGGAAACTAAACATGCCACGCGTTCCGCCTCAGCGGATTTTAGAACATGCCGCGCTTCAGTTCACTTATTTTACATGCCTCTATTAGAGGTCTCGTAACTTAAATCACGCCATCGTCCACCCGGTATCCTCCAATGTCGCCTGCGCCGCCGCAAGCCTCGCTATCGGAACCCGGAACGGCGAACAGCTGACATAGTCCAATCCTATCGCGTTGCAGAACTCGATGGACTTGGGATCGCCGCCATGCTCTCCGCAGATACCGACTTTCAGGTCCTTCTTGGTCGCCCTGCCTTTCTCGGTACCCATCCGCACCAGTTGCCCTATTCCTGACTGGTCCAGGGTCACGAAAGGATCGGCATCCAGTATTCCATGGTCCACGTAATAGCGCAGGAACTTGGCCGCGTCATCGCGGGAGTAGCCGAATCCCATCTGGGTAAGGTCGTTGGTGCCAAAGCTGAAGAAATCCGCTTCCTCGGCTATCTCATCGGCGGTCAACGCTCCCCGCGGTATCTCTATCATCGTACCCACGAGATACTTCAGGTCAACGCCGTGCTTCTTGATAACCTCTTCGGCGACACGGACAATTATCTCCTTCTGGTTTTTTAATTCGGCGACGGTGCCTACCAGCGGAATCATCACCTCCGGCACAACCGGTTTGCCGCTATGGGCAACTTCGCAGGCCGCCTCGAATATCGCCCGAGCCTGCATCTCGGTAATCTCCGGATATGTTATCCCCAACCGGCATCCGCGGTGACCGAGCATAGGGTTGAACTCGGTCAATTCTTCGACACGGTTTAACAGGAACTCCTTCTCCTTTATCTGCTCCGGGTCATCCTTGCGCACTTTCATCTCCGCAATCTCCACCATCAGCTCTTCCCTCTTGGGAAGGAATTCGTGCAACGGCGGGTCGATAGTACGGATTGTTACCGGGTAACCGCGCATAACCTCGAAAAGCCCCTTGAAGTCTTTCTTCTGGAAGGGGAGGAGCTTCTCCAGCGCTTCGGAGCGTTTCTGCTCATTCTCCGCGAGAATCATCTCCCGGACGATAGGCAGACGGTCCTCGGCGAAGAACATGTGCTCGGTACGGCATAGCCCTATCCCCTCGGCGCCGAATTTTATCGCCTGCTCGGCATCACGGGGCACATCGGCATTGGTGCGTATTTTCAGCCGGCGGTATTTATCGGCCCAGGACATGAATATTCCGAACTCTCCGGAAAGCTCCGGCTCGATAGTAGGCACTTCACCTAACATTACCTCGCCGGTGGAACCGTTGAGGGTTATCACATCGCCTTCCTTAACGATATGTTCACCGACGATAAAGTTCTTCTCGCTGTAATATACCTTTATCTCCTCGCACCCTGCTACACACGGCTTGCCCATTCCCCTGGCAACGACTGCCGCGTGGGAAGTCATACCTCCGCGGGAAGTCAGGATACCGCGCGAGGCTATCATGCCATTAATATCGTCGGGATTGGTCTCATGGCGCACAAGTATGACATTATTGCCATCCTCCGCAAAACGTTCGGCATCCTCGGCATTGAAGACAACCTTGCCCGATGCCGCTCCCGGAGATGCCGACAGGCCGCGGGCAATCACCGTGGGAGTGGCCGATGGATCTATATTCCTGTGCAACAGTTGGTTCAATGATTCCGGGGCTATGCGGAACAGGGCTTCCTGTTCGGTTATAAGCTTCTCCTTAACCATATCCACCGCGATTTTTACGGCGGCATGGGCGGTGCGTTTACCGGTCCTGGTCTGGAGCATATAAAGCGTCCCTTCCTGGATAGTAAACTCGAAATCCTGAATATCACGGTAATGCTTTTCAAGCTTGGTGGTTATATCAACAAGCTGGTTATACACCTTGGGCATCTCTTTGCCCAATTCGCTGATATGTTTCGGCGTCCTGATTCCGGCAACAACATCCTCACCCTGCGCGTTGGTTAAATATTCGCCGTAGAAATCAGGATTTCCGGTCGCCGGGTCGCGGGTAAATCCCACGCCGGTTGCGGAGTTGGTGCCCATGTTGCCGAATACCATCGTCTGCACATTAACCGCCGTTCCCAGGTCGCCGGGGATATTCTCCGATTTACGGTATGTTATCGCCCGCGGATTGTTCCACGATTTGAACACCGCGTCGCGGGACATTCTCAACTGGGTCAACGGATCCTGGGGGAAATCCTCGCCGGTCTTCTCCCTGATTACTCCCTTAAATCTCTCAATGAGCGTCTTTAAATGGTCAGGGGTAAGATCGGTATCGAATTTGAGCCGGTTATGCTCTTTGATCTCATCGAGTATATCCTCGAAATCGGCTTTATCGATTCCCAGCACAACATTTCCGAACATGGCGATAAAGCGGCGGTAACTATCCAGCGCGAACCGTTCGTTTCCGGTCAGTTCAGCAAGTCCAACCACCGTCTCATCGTTCAATCCCAGGTTAAGCACCGTATCCATCATTCCCGGCATGGAGAACTTTGCCCCTGAACGCACCGATACCAGCAGTGGGTCCTTGGGATTACCGAACTTCTTCCCCACTGATTTCTCCACCTTCTCCAGGTACTTCAACATCTGCTCATCGGCTTTTTCCGGGATCGTCATGTTGTTTTCATAAAACAGGGTGCAAACTTCGGTAGTGATAGTAAATCCCGGCGGTACCGGAACACCGGCATTGGTCATCTCCGCCAGCCCGGCGCCCTTGCCGCCGAGAAGGTCTTTCATGTCGCCGGCGCCCTCAGCTTTGCCGTCGCCGAAATAATAAACATATTTCCCCTTCGGGGTTTTCTTGGAAGCACCGGTTTTCTTCTGGGGAATGCCGACTTTGACCACCCTGGTCTTCACGGATTTTTTCTTGGTTGCTTTCTTCTTGGTTGCTTTCTTTTTCATAGTTTTTTTCTTAGTTGCCTTCTTCTTGGTTGTTTTCTTCTTCGTTGTCGCTTTTTTTGCCTTTTTTGTTACTTTCTTTGCAGACTTTTTCTTGGTCGTTTTCTTCTTCGCCGCCTTTTTCCTCGCGGTCTTTTTACCGGCGGCCTTTTTCTTAGCGGCTTTTTTCGTGGTTTTCTTCTTAACCGCCTTTTTCGCCTTTTTAGGAGATTTTTTTGCGGCCTTCTTTTTCGTTGACTTTTTCTTAACCATTATACGCCCTTTCTATTACAATAAATGATTTCGCTAACTCAATAGTACCAAAGCGGTTATAGAACCTTAAAGTGAAAAACCTGTTCGTTAATTTGCAGAAATTGTAAACGAGATTTTTCAAAATTGCAAGTAAAAAATTCATTGAACATGATTGAACAACAAAAAGATGCGTATATTTTACACAACCCCAAATCTACCGGAAATATTTTCCTTGACATCGGAGCGAAATTTGTTATTTTGGGGAACGAGAGGGGAAACTGCATAATTTTTCTACTTGCTAAGGCCTAAAGGCGAAACTGAAAAATGAATATTCCGGCAGCAGAGGCGTTGTGCTCTATTTTGCAAAATCAAAAATTTTCGACCGTATCGGATAATCGTTTTATGTATCAGGGGATTTTTATAAGGACCCCTAAAAACTGAATTATATGATAGCCATACCTTTAACTTCAAATAATTAATTATAAGGAGGTGATAGCTCTTAACTTAATTAACAGTTGTAGTTCCGTGTTTCTCAAAGATTAAACCTAACTATTTAAGGAATTACAGTATTAAACTTAAACTAAGGAGTTTAGCAGTAATGAAGAGAATTTCATTAGTATTGTGCTTGATTCTGACCGTCGCTTTCGTTGGCTCGGCTTTCGCCGATATTTCTTCTGTATCACGTCAGGACGTTCAGAAAAAGGCAACCGTTCAAGAAAATGGTTATATGACCGCTGAGGAATATAACCGTGTTGTGGAAGGCCCCCAGCTTCCCTACGAAACCATTGCTATCGAAAACAATAATCACAGAGGACAGAATCCCGACAATAAGGGCCCTCAGCCCCGCCAGGGAGACATCCTTGACTATACGGGTTCTGAAACCTTTGACGCCGACCTCGGCGAATTCACTAACTACACAATTCTCGGTGGCGGTTTTACCTGGCTCGGAACCGATGGTAACCCTCCCGGTTGCGCCTTCTACGATGATTACCAGGGCGACCAGGATGCTTATCTCGTATCCAACGGCTATTTCACCGTTCCGGATGCCGACAACCAGCACCTGATGTTTGACCAGAGAGACGACTATGCCTCTTACTATGTCCTTCACCAGGTTCTCGTAACCGATAACTTCACCGGCGATCCCACAACCACCACTTGGGATGTCCTTTATGAAGGCGTTGCCCCCACTGCCTGGACTACCGAAAGATTATCTCTCGAAGCTTATCGCGGTGTTCCGGTAGTTTTCGCTTTCCATTATGTCGGCAACTATGCTGACGAATGGCATATCGACAACGTAATGGTAGATGAATACATACCTCTTCCTCCGCCGGCAAACGATGACTGCGTTGACGCCGAATACCTCGGCGACACCTTCCCGATTACAGGTTCCGGTACCACAATTGGCGCTACCGTGGACTGCCCGGGCGTCCTCGACTGGAACGGCGTATGGTATACCTTCGATGTTCCTCATACTTCAAACGACATCTACATCCAGATCTGCCCGACCGCGGCTGACCTGTACAATGTCGGTATCGTCCTGATGGACGACTGCAACTGCGATGACTATGTCATTCGCGACGTTGGCGGCTTCATTTATGATGTATGCCCCGGCGGTTGGACCGGTTACGAGATGACCTTCCAGGCTTATCCCGGCCCGGCAACCGTTTACTGGCCGGCTAACGCTCAGCCGTCCGATTTCTCCGGTATGGACTTCGACTTCACCATTGACGTGACCGAAGCCGTTCCCCCGCCGACCGGCGACACCTGCGATGATCCTATCATCATCGATGGTAACCCTGTTGGCTATACTGACACCCAGGACAACACCCAGTTCCAGGATGACTATGGTTACAGCGGTCCGGACGTTGTTTACGAATTCACTCTGGACAGCCCGATGGCTTTGGAATTCCAGACCTGTAACTCACCGGATAACTTCCGCGCCGTTCTGCGTCTGTATGATGACTGCGGTGTAAACGAGCTCGATTATGTTGCCTACAGCGGTTGTGCCAATGACCACGCCCTGTTAACATACGACTTCGCCGACGCCGGAACTTACTGGTTGATCGTTGATGCTTCCGGTGTTGCTCCGAACACCGGTACTTACACTCTTGAGATAGATGAATACATTCCGCCGCAACCGCCCGCAAACGACAGCTGTCAGAACGCGGAATACATCGGCGATGTAGTTGACTATCCGTTCTCCACCGTTTCGGCTACCGCCAGCGGTCTTGGTACCTGTTTGACCTCGCCTGACATCTGGTATGTCTATACAGCTACCTGCGATGGTAACGCCACCTTCAGCCTGCTCGGTTCTTCTTACGACACCAAGATGGCTGTTTACGACGGCGTTTCCTGCGACCCGCTCCCGGTCGAAATCGAATGTAATGACGATTTCGGCGGCCTGCAGTCCCAGGTTACATGGTCGGCCACAGCCGGCACCGAATACCTCGTACAGGTTGGTGGTTACTCCAGCAACGTTGGCGACGGTATCATCAATACCTGGTGCGAGCTTCCGCCGGTACCCCTCTGCTGTCAGGATCCTGACACTATCAACTGGAGCCTGATCACTTCCGATACCGACCTTGGTTACAGACTCTATGACAACTTCCTCTGCGATGACCTGACCGAAATCGGAAGCATGCAGTTCTTCGGCGGCGACCTCCAGTACAGCGGCGGTTGGAGTGAATGTAACGAAGACCCGATGCCGTTCGAAATCAAGTTCTACGCTGACAACGGCGGTATTCCCGACACCATGAACCCGGTTGCCACTTTTAACGTCGACTTAAGCGGCGTATTCGTAACCCAGCTCAGTGGAACCTATGACCTCTATGAATACAACGTTACCTTCGACACCCCGGTTGCCCTCAACGAAGGTTGGGTATCCATCCAGGGTATCGGTAATGGCGACACCTGTGTATTCATGTGGCTCAACGCTACTGACGGTGACAACCTGTCCTACCAGGAATACCCGGACGGCTCACTGGAACAGCGCACCGACGACCTCGCTCGTTGTATGTTTGCCCCGACAGTATCGGATCTCGAAATCGGAATGATCCCGGATATCACTCCGCCGATCACACTTCCGGCTGGCTCCAACTTCACCTATGAAGGTACTCTGACCAACAATACCGACGGCGACCTTTACACCGACGTATGGCTCAGAGCCCATCATATCCCGACCGGAACTTACTACGGTCCGCGGACCATTTACTATGACCTTATGGTTCCTGCCAACTCTACTGCCAGTTGGTACCCGGTCGTACAGAACATCAGCGCCTACGCTCCTCTCGGCGATTACTATTATATCGCTACCTGCGGCGAATGGCCTGACAACAATATCGTAGACTCCACCTACTTCATGGTCACCGTAACTGCCGCTGACGGCAACGTTGACGATCCAGGCTGGGCCGTCTATGGTTGGGGCGAAAGCACTCCGGAAATTCCGACCGAATTCGCTCTTAACGGAAACTATCCGAATCCGTTCAACGCTGAGACCAACATCAGCTTCGACCTTCCGCAGAACACCCATGTAAACCTCGAAGTTTACAACCTTATGGGTCAGAAAGTCGAAACTCTCGTTGACGGTCTCATGAATGCCGGTCAGCATACCGTAAGATGGGATGCTTCTACTGTATCCAGCGGTATCTACTTCTACAAACTGACCGCCGGCAAGTTCACTCAGACCAAGAAGATGAACCTGCTTAAGTAATCTTAGAACGGATTACGTTTAAATACCTTGCGCCGGGTCTAACCGCCCGGCGCTTTTTTATTGGTTCTCTTCCCATCCTTTAACTATATTATATAAACACAATCCCCCAACGCGGAGGTTACATGAATAAAATCCGGGAGTCCTTTCTGATTGTAGGCGGTATAGCCAACGTCGCTATAGCCCTTTTGCACCTGGTTATTATTTTCCTGGGCGCGCCGGCTTATCGATTATTCGGCGCCGGGGAAACCATGGCGCGAATGGCCGAGGAAGGTTCCGTTATTCCGGGAATCGTTACATTCGTTTTAACCCTGTTTTTCATTTTATTCGCTCTCTATGCTTTTTCCGGCGCGAATGTTATTCCCCGGCTTCCTTACTTGAAAAAGGGACTTATCATCATAGGCGCTGTTTACTGCCTTCGGGGATTAATGCTGCTTCCGGCTCTGATCATGGAAAACGCGGGCGCGTTCGAGACTATCACTTCGCTGGCGGCGTTTATAATCGGCCTGTGTTATCTAATCGGGAGCATCGGTTTTAAACAGAAGGGAAGAACCGAATCTGCCGTTGAGCCCGGTAACTAATCCGCCGGTATTCTATTCCCGACTATAAATGAAACATTGTCCGCTAATGACACGTTTTACGTTTACATACATGGCAAAAGCAATTTTAAATACAGGAGCGACGTAATAATGGATATTACCTCTCCCAAAATGGAAGAATACATTAAGCAAATGCTTAACAACCATAAAAGGCAATTCGACGAGATATTGACCGAGATGGAAGATTACGCGATGGAAAACAAATTCCCCATCATAGGTCCCATGGTCGGTCCCTTCCTCCAGCAATTGACGATTTCAACCCGCGCCAAACGTGTTTTCGAGATGGGTTCCGGCTATGGATATTCCGCGATGTGGTTCGCCGGCGGAATCCGTGATGGCGGCAAAATAATCTGTACGGACGGTTCTCCCGATAACGGCAAAAGGGCTATGGAATATTTCAAGCGCGCCGGAGTCGATGATAAAGTGGAGTTTCATATCGGCGACGCCAATGAGATTATCCAGAAATTTCACGAGCCGTTTGATATCATTTATAATGATATCGACAAAGAAGGCTACCCGTTGTCATTTGAATTGGCGATTCCAAAACTGCGCAAGGGCGGGATGTTCATCACCGATAATGTTCTCTGGTCGGGTCGTATTTTCGATGATGAACCGACGGAATCGACAAAGGGGATTATTGAATTCAACCGCATGTTATTCTCATCGGAGGATGTCATCTCCACGATAATCCCAATCCGCGACGGATTGGGGATAGCGGTGAAGTTGTAGGTAGCGCC
>WJIJ01000040.1 GCA_014730345.1 Candidatus Zixiibacteriota bacterium
GTGATTGAAGCTATCGTAGTTCCGGCAATCAGAAGGTTCAAACGGGCCTTTTTCTCGAAACGGGTATAGATAAAGATAAACGCGCCTGCCGTTAGCGCTACCAGCACGAACGCATAGGGAAGTTGTTCTGGGCCGAACTCGGTCAGGAAAAGGGAGTTGCGCACAGGTTTGACTATCATGAGGGAGGCGATGACCAAAAAGATGTAAGAGAACATCATAACCGCGCGCGTACCTTCGCCCTCGCGGATATCGAATAGTTTTTTAATTAGATTATTCATAAAGATGCTGAAAATGTAATGTTCAACTTTCAGCCATTTCCCTGAATCTGCGGCCTGCAAATATGGCGGCGTAGATCCATACCGCAACTACTACAATAGTAATAATCGAAAGCCAGCGCATACTGTTAAAATCGGCGAAGATAGATGTAATTATCAAACTTACGACGACAGCTATCGCTTTGGCGAAACGCTGAATAAACATATCTATAAAAGCTTTCGCCCGGTATTTTTCATGCCTGGAAGTGGGAACGTAAAGCGCTTCTTTCGCTGATTGGTTGATGGAGTACGCGAATCCATTGTCGGCGGTATTTAACAGGCTTCCCATCCACAGAATTGGCACTACCATAAAGCCGAATGAAGATGAAATAATTGCGATTGGTAGAATCAAGAGGGCTGTTTTCACCCCGAAGCGGGTCATGATGAAACTCGTAAGGAATAACTGAACACACATCGATACGATGTTGGTAAAAGTGTACACGGTCGAGAACTGCTTGCCTATGGCCGGGCCGTCGAGGTAATGGGCAATTGTGGCGGTGAACTGGAAATCCATAATAGTCGAAACGATTTCATACAGACCTACAATACTAACGATGGCTATCAGGTACGATGACCTAAAGACGAGTTTCGCTCCTTCGAAAGCGGGATTGCCGCCTTTTTGCTGAGGTTCCCCGGTGGTCGATGATGCCGTATATCGAGGCGGATTTTTTTCGACCAGTCTCCCGGCAAACATGGCGATTAATGAGATCCCGGCCGCTATCCCGAAGCAGATATACAACCAGTCCGACAATGGCACCGATTCGATCCATACGCGGACGAACATACTTCCGAACACTCCGCCGGTAACTCCGCCGAGGACGATAAGCCCGTAGAGGCGTTTAGCTTTCTCCGGCGAAACGCTGTCATTGAGAAAGGCGAAAAACGTTGCCACCATCAGCGTGGTGAAAAGGTCGCCGAAGAGGTAGAAAGTCCATACGGTGATATCCGCCGGTGAATTGATAATAAAGCTGTACAGGACGTAGCAAACCATAAAGAAACCGGAAAAGATATAGGTCAACTGCTGGCGGTAGAAACGGTGGTTCAACCATGAGAAGACCGCGACAGCGAAGAAAGCGACTACCATATTCAGCACTTTGGCCAGCAATTCCGCCTGGGAAGCGGTCATCTGCCAGGACAATAATGTGAAACCGGTTAAATCGTAGTACTCTATGAAAAGTCCTTTTTTCAGCGGTTTGAGAATCCAGAAGCTGGTGATTACCAGGAAAAAGTAACCGAACATCAACAGGGACAAGGGAAGTTCATCTCTTTTTATGTTCATTATGGACTTCAGCGGATTTGCCATAGTTCTCCTGTAGGGTTACGCAGATAGTTTTATCAAAGATTGTAAATGATTTCGATTAAATCAAGGAATTCTATTTTCAGACGCAAGTTTTCTAATCAGCAGATCGTCGAGCAATGTTATACTGTTTCCCGGTTTTTCGGGAACCTCGTAAGTTTTCACTGAAAGGGTATTTTCGGCCACATCGATAACAGTATAGTGAAAAACCGATTCCTGTTTGACAACCCCTATGTCATACCCCTGTCGTTCATATTCTTCAAGTCGTTTGCTTATCGCGGATTCGGAGGGCGCTTCCCTGAGAGGAACTCCTCCCCCGCTGGAGACCACGAAATGTATCGCCCGGTTTTGGTCATTGCTGTCATAGTTAAGTATATTATGCTGGTAATAATGTTCATGCCCCGATAAAACAAGCTGTACGTTTTCCCTTTCAAAAAGTCCGATTAATTTCCGGCGTTTTTCCAATAAGTCGTTGCCGTAGGATTGATCATACCAGTCGGTGTAGTGCTGTCCGAAAGTGACCGGCGGGTGATGGATCGAGACGATTTTGAACTTGTCTCCGGCTGATGCTAATTCATGCTCGAGCCAGGCTTTTTTTGAGGAGTTCCCATCGGAAACAAACCACTCGTTGAAAAGGCTGTCCTGTTTTTTATTGTCAATATGGCTTTTCTGGTCGAGGATAAAGTTGGAATCGGTAATTAATAAAACAGCGTCCTTGAATTCGACTTTGTAGAAACGTGGATATCCGAAAACATCGCTGTAATTAGTCCATCCATAATCTATGTCATTGGCGCGTTCATGATTGCCAATAGTGGGCAGGTAGGGGAATTCATCGAGTATTTTGCCGTGATGTTTATTCTCATCAAGGAATAGTTCCCAGTGGTCGTGGCGGCGGCCATCGCCTGCGGAGATGTCTCCAAGGCACAGGATGAAATCGGCATCGGAAACTTTTGCCTGCCGGTAGATGGTTTCCCGCATTATCCTGCGGTATTCTGCTCCGTAAGTCGCGTTCATGCGGATGCCGTCGACCGCGCCGGCAACTCCATTGCCCAACCAGTAGAGTTCATAGAAGGGGAAGATCAACATTTTCCACGTGGCCCAATTATGGCGATGGATAAACTTTTCTTTAATCCTCCAACCCGCCTGCGGGTCCCCATAGGCGATAAATGTGGGATTGACATTGGTCATGTCATCGGACATTAATTTGGGTACCCGGTAATAATCCGGACTGTGTTTTTCGCTTAATAGCCCTTTGCTTGAACACCCGCCTGAAATGAAAAGAATGAGTATGGAAAAGAAAGCAAGTGATATGCCCCGGGTAATTATTCCTCGCGGGATACGCCCACTATTGTGAATCCTGCCCCGGAACCGTACGAATCCAGCCAGACTTTTACCCATTTGCTCCATTTATCCCATCCATCTCTTTTGACATAAATCCGGGTTTCGATATAATCGCCCGTCGCCGGATCAGCAGGGTAGAGATATTTTTCTGGTATCGCCGAGAGCGGAATGGCGTTTGTATATCCTGTTTCAACCGGCCCGGCGAGAATTTTATTATCTCTTCTGAATTCATAACGATACTCGGTTCCTTCTGTCGACCATAGGGCGACGTGTATGCCTAAATCCACGAAAGCCAGCGAGAACTCACCGTCGGCATTTTCCTCCAGACGGAATTTGTCAAGAGGATTAATCTTTTTAAACCAGTGCCTGCCGACAATGTTCCGGCGCTCTATAATGGTTTTGATCAGGTACGCTTCCGCTTCCGGGTTGGAATACTGAGCGGTGGTTACCGCCGCTCTTATCTGCCGGTCGGTGAAGGACATAACAATTTTAGCCGCCCAGTAGCCATCGAGGTCGGTCATGTTCTCAAACGCCGGGTTGGGCGTATTGGGCCGGTACTCGTGGGGTTTGAATAAACTCGATTCATATAGACCGATGGAGGGGTATTTTACGCCATCGAGCTTTTCCCACGGGCGTACATATAAACCGAGGGTAACCAGGTTGGCAAAGGTGATATCAAAATCAACATCGTAAACGAACGGGATATACGGCGCCTGCGGGCTATGAGCGGCGCTTCCGAGGGTTGAACCGAAATCCATCAGGTAGTGCTTGATATAGCTTTTACCGTTCTCGGTTGCATAACTGTCAAATGAATTTCCGGCCTTGGTGTCGAAATGGCTCAGCCAAGCGCAGATAACATGCAATCCCCGCAATTCCCGTCTGTGTTCATGGGGGATAAAATCATTGGGGTCGTCATCGCGGGTATCCAGGTAATGGAAAGGACCCTTGGGTATGCCTTTAATATATTTGCTGGCCAGGGCGCGAAGTTTTCCGTCGGGACGATGCTGGACTTTGGAAAGAACCTTCCGGAGGTCCTCGTCAGTCATGAGCCTTTCCTCGCCGTCTTCATCGGTGAACTCCACATCGTCATCAATTTTCAGTTTGCGTGGATCGAAGACAGTAATATAATTCTCCGGCGTATTGTAACCGCATGCATAAAACAGTTTGGTGGAGATAACTTCGGCTCCCGTGGCCATTTCCGGATAACCGGGAGGATCGAACTTGATGACATATTTATCCCCCCGAGGGTCCTTAATGGTAAAGCCGGGGGTTACGCCTTCGGTTTTTGCCCTTGTAATCAGCCAGGCGCCGGATGTATCCGGTCCGCTTAAGGTGTTCGGTCCGCGCTTTATCTCGGCGGTCGATAGCTGTTTAAAGGCGTTACGATTGGTGAACCAACTGCTGTTGTTCACCTCGCCGAATGCATTGAAATTGAAAGCCTGTTTTGGATTTCCGGTTAAAAAACGAAGTTGCCTGGCGAAATCGAATGCCTGCTTACCCTGGCGGGTGAAAGATTGTTCGAAACCATCGGCAAGAAGGTTGTAGTCCCTGTATTCGGGTTCGGGTATATCGCGGCGGTCATCCGGGATTGGCGGCGGTATATGAAAATGCCCGCTTGACGCGCATCCGCCGAGAATAATCGGAATAAAAGTTGCAGTTAGAAGAATACTGAGCCGGAAGTGTTTGAACTTGTTCTTCCGCATATCTACTTCCACCTTGGCTCTTTATTCACGCTCAGTTGGAAACGCCAGCCGTCATCATTTTTCGCTATCTCCACCCTGACCAGCTCCCGGTCATCTCCGTACAGGCGGAAACCTCCCCCGAGGGCAACTTCGAGGTCATCCTTATCGATATCATCGTAGATGTCTTCGGCAACCTGGCCGACATCGCAAAAAAGCAACGCCTCCAGCTTGCTGGGAGTCAAAGGCCAGCGGTATTCAAGGCTTCCCAGGACCATGTCTTCATCATGGTAACGTCCCATAGGGAATCCCCGCAATGTTTCCTTGGGGCCGATTTCGTTCAAATAATAGAAAGGTACGGCACGGTTATCGAAAGGTTCAATTACATCTACAGCCAGGCGCATCACCAAAGTGCGCTTGTAAAACAGGTTTATATATTTGAATATGTCGCTGGTAACTTCCCAGAAACCATAGCGGTCATCTCCTGCCTCGGTCATTATCCTGCCGCCGACCATAGCCTGCCACCCCTTTGTAGGCTGTCCGCGATGGTTGCGGGAGTCATAGACAAACTTGGCATCCGCGCCGATAAGCTCGATTCCGGTTTCGAGCCCCGGAAGTTGAGCAAGCGAATACATTCCGGTTGTGGACGGGTCGTCCTTGTCTTTTCCCGGAAGTATATTGTTCCGTTCAAAACGGGCTTCGGCCATTATATCGAATTTCGGGGAAATTTGCCCGGTCAATTCTATCCGGGCGTAAATCCGTTCATGGGCGTAGTTGCTTTCCGCCTCCCTGGGGGTGTTGGGCCCGACGCCATAGAAAGGTTCATCGGCAAACAGTTGATACGCGCTTTCAACGCGCAGGTAGAGCATATCCTCGACAATCGACAGCCGTTTGAGATAAACCTGGTACTGCTGGCGGTAATTGAAGCCGATAGTCGCTTTTACCTGGGCTTTCGATTCTTCGCCGAACCAGCCGATTTGATAGAGCTTGAATCCGCCGCCAATCCTTTCGGTATAGGTGGGGACCAATGCCCTTTTGCCGTCATCGGTGGCGAGGATATCGATAAACCATGGGGTAGTGCTTGGCGTGGATATTTTCCCGGCTACCCATTCCCCTCCGGCGAAAACCATCTCCAGGGGGAAAAAGATTATATAACCGGGGATGTAGAGAATGTATTCCCAGGTCTCCCGGCCGCTCATACGTTCGGGATATTTGTCCTCATCATTTTCGCCTGAATCTGTATCAGTTTCTGAACCGGATACCTGCTGTTGGGCAAACGCCGGTTGGACAGCCCCATTAAACAGGATTAAAGCAATTAGAAGTGAGAGAACAGTTGTTTTTCGCCACATGCCAATTAGCATAGAGTAACCAAATCTTTTAAGATAGTAACCTTGTATTAAGGAATTGTTAAGCTCATATTAAAAAGTATGTAAAATTCTGAATCCCATTGCGTTGCTTTCCGGCCTTACCATGGGAGTTATAGCTGTTTTCCTGTTTTCATGTAACTTTATGACCGCTTTTGCCGCCACGTAACCGAGTACTCCGGCGATAAATACATCCGAGGGCCAGTGGCTCTCCGATGAGACCCTTTGAACACCTATAATTCCCGCCAACCCATAGTATAGAACACTCAGGGAGGGTGTGCGGGAATGATGGGATAAAATCGTCGCCACCTGGAAAACATTTAACGCGTGCCCCGATGGAAACGATGTTCCCCCGTCCCAGAATTTATAAGGGCCTTCGCCTTCATGGGGTCTTCGCCGGCCGACCGCGAGAATAGCCGCGTTTTTAATTCCGCCGGCTATCAGGTGGGTTTCCAGAATCTGGGCGGAAATGGCAGTCAGCGGTTTGATATCGAAAGCATATCCTAAAAACAAACCGGCGAAGTAGTACCGGTTAGTTTTACCCATGTGCCCTACCGATTCGATCTCATCGGCAAATCCGATTACCGGACCTGTTATATCGGCATCTTTAGCCCGGATAAATTCATCGGTTATCTGTTCATCAAAAGCTATAAGGATTCCGGTAAGCGCCGCGCTTGCCCCGGCGATAAGCCAGTCTCTTCGCTCAAATCTAATGGGCGCTGTATAAATATCGTAGCTGTCCTGAATATAATAACGGAAAACGTTTTTGAAATCGGTCCAGACCTGTCCCGCTGTTCTTTGACCGGAACCGCCGATTTCCGGGTTGTCTTCTTTTTGCCCCGAGTAATCGGTTTGATGGAGGATTGAATTGCTTATGTAATCATATTCGTTTAACGCGCCTTTATAGCCGGGAGCATCTTGGATAGTGCCCGCGCCGGAGTTATTGATATGCAGAAAAAAGAACATGGATAGGATTAAAATATACGCCGGAGTTTTGCCCAAAGTTGCCCTTTCTATCGACCTTCCTTTTCTTTATTATTGTGCCCTAATCTTTTGTCGAGGTCATCGGGCAGGCTGATGGTAAATTTCGTGCCCTTGCCCTCCTCGCTGGTAACATTTATAAAGCCATGGTGGTCCTGTATAATCTGGTAGACTATCGAAAGCCCCAGGCCGGTGCCGATTCCCACGCCCTTGGTGGTAAACCCGGGATCGAAAATTCTCTCGAGTTTGTTTTCCGGTATCCCGCGGCCATTATCGGAGATTTCGATAATCACCCGGCGGTTTATGTAAGAGGTCTTTATTACGATTTCACCCTTGTCCTCGATTGCCTGGTTGGAATTGACGAAAAGGTTCAGGAAGACCTGGTTGAGTTGTCCCGGGTAACATGATATCCGGGGAATATCCCCATAATCCTTTTTAATTGATAAACGGTGCTTGATTTCATGATGGATAAGCGTCAGAGTGTCTTCTATCCCTTCGTGTATATCTACGGTTTTCAACTCAGCTTCGTCAAGGCGGGCGAAGCTCCGCAGACGCCTGACGATATCGCGAACCCTTTTGGAACCGGAATCTATGACCTGGTTTGCCTTGTCGATGGTATCGAAAATCGATTTGAGCTTTTCGTCCAGTTCGGCATCGTCGCCGTATTTGAGACGAATCAGATCCCTCAATTTCACGATAGCGCGGGTTAAGGTGTCATGCATACTGTTCACCGCGCCGATGGGGGTGTTGATCTCGTGGGCTATTCCCGCTACGAGCATACCCAATGATGCCATCTTTTCGGATTGTATCAGCTGGAGTTGGGCTTTACGCAGGTTTTTATTGGCTTCCTCGAGGTCTTCGAGAACCTTCTTCATTTCGGTAATGTCGTGGGCCACCCCGATGACCTCGCGCACGTTTCCTTCATCATCTTTTAAAACCGATGAATTGGAGACAAACCATTTCCATTCCCCCGATTTGTGTTTCAATCGGAATTCATATCCAGTCCTTTTATGTTCTCCGGCTTCCAAGCCGCTCGAATACCATTGGTCGGATTCGGCGATGTTATCAGGGTGCATTAGCGGTCTGATTGGCTTTCCAAGAAAATCAATTGCTTCGTATCCTGTCGCGTCTTTGAACTTCGGGGATAGATAGGTAATTTTCCCTTCTCCGTCGGTGGAGTAGATTACATCATTGGCGTTTTCCACCAGGGAGCGGAACCTTTCCTCGCTGACCCGAAGCGTTTCCTGGGCGCGCTCGCGTTCGACATAAACTCCTATCATCTCCGCGGCGGTTCTCAATGAGCGGATGTCTTCCTTGTTCCATTCCCGCTTATCCACGCAATTATCGAACCCTATCAAGCCATGAAATTCGCCCTCGACCATAATCGGCAGGATGAGAATAGAGATAATATGCTGGGCCTGGAGCATGCTCCGGAGAGGTTCCCTTAAGTCCTCCACATGCCCCATAAAGGGCTCGTTAGATGAGAGGACTCCGATCAAGTCGGATTCGAATTCTTTATAGCGGATGTGTTGTAATTCGGGATTATCAATTTGCGGTACAGCTTCCGGCGCGCATACTTCCAGTTTCTGCCGCATGCAAAGTCCGTCCTCTTCATCCTCGAAATTCTCGAAAATATAGACCCGGCTGACCTGGGATGCCTCCAGCAGGTATTCGATTACCTTCTGCACGGCATCCTCCGATTTGGTCAAGAGCGCCTGTGAACATTTTGCCAGGGCTTCTTCATAGCGCAGGCGGGTCGCGATAACCTCTTCAGCCTGTTTTCTATCGGTAATATCCCGGGACATACTGGCATAGCAAATCAATTGACCATCATCATTTTTTACCTCGAAAACCGAAATATCATAATAACGGTCTTTATTCGATTCGAACCTGCTCTTTTTCTCTCCGCGGTAGTAACCTTTTTTGAACAGGTTATCTTTGATATCCCGGACCATGTCAAAGCCGAAAACATCCTCCGGTGTTTTGCCCACAAGTTCATCATGGGATAATTCCATGAACTCGCACAATGCCGGGTTGGCGTCGATATATTTGCCATCCTTGTCTATTACGGCGACGCCGTCGCTGGTGTCCTTGTAAATTTCCCGGTACAATTTCAGTTTCTCTTCGGCTTCCTTCTTTTCGGTAATGTCAACTCCGGTGGCGATGATGTACTCTAAATTGCCATCCTGGTCATAAAGCGAAGAGTTTGTCCAGGAGATAAGCCTTAGCTCCCCGGATTTGGTGCGCCAGTGATTCTCGCCTTTAACGGGTATTTTACTGTTCAGCAAACCCTTAAAGTGGGATTCAATTACAGGTTTCTCCTCATCGATTATAAAAGTATCCCAGACAGTTTTTCCAAAGACCTCCGCGAATTTATAACCGGATAGTTGTTCGCAGGCCCGATTGAAACGTACTATTTTACCCTCAGGATCGAGAACGACGACCAGATCGCCGGCCATCTCCAGCACGGCGGAGACGAAGTTCCTCTCTTTTTCGAGTTCGATTTCGGCTTGTTTGCGTTCGTTTATATCGTGCACTCCGCCCATGATGACCGTTTTCCCGCCTATTTTAGTTGTGGTCAATGACAGGAGGGCGTAGAAAGGGGTGCCATCAGTCTTCTTTAAACGCAATTCGAAATTTTTAACGAAACCATGTTCTTTAAGGGCTTTTAATACTTTCGCCCGTTCGGACGGGTCATGATAGTAGTCTGTTGTTTTCTCACCCAGTACGTCTTTATTGTCCATGCCCATAAGTTCAATGAGCGGTTGATTGGCGAAAAGTATTCTACCGTCCTCAACACGACTGACCAGCAGGGGAACCGGGGAAACTTCCACTAACGCGTGCAGTTGTTCATCGGCGTGTTTTAATTCGGTAATATCGTTAATAAGCCAGAGCCTTCCGGTTTCACGCCTGTCCCGGTCGCGAATGGGAACCATGAGAATCGCTAACGCCCGGCTCTGGGGCTTTTTGGTGTTTAATGCCCGGCGCATTATACTATGATAATCGAGTTTATCAGGGGAGTCCGGGGACTCCTCGAGTTTACGCAATAGTTTATAGAAGCTGTCCTTATCCTCGAAGATATTCTCTATAGATTTCCATAGCTCAACGATATTTTTCCCCGAGACTTCGGATTGGTCTATCCCCAGGACGTTTTTTATACTCTCATTGGCAGTTTTGATGGCTCCGTCGAGGTCGGTCATTATAACCACTTCAGGGGACATATTGAGAATGGTCTGGAGCTCATCCTTCTTTTTGCCTAACTCGGCAAGAACCCTCTCGAGTTCTTTGTTTTTCTCCTCGACCTTTTCCTTGGCGATGAGCAGTTCAACATTGGCGTTGCCCAACTCAAGCGTCGCGTCCTGAAGCTTCCTGGCTTTAGTCGTTAAATCTTCGTTCGCGTTTTTTAAAGATTCGGCGTGTTCCTTGAGCTGTTGCTCGAGTTTGATACGTTCGCTGATATCCCGGACGATTCCATCGGTACCCGCGAATTTCCCATCTGAGAAAAGAATCCTCCCCTTAACTTCGAAATACTTTGCTTCTCCCGATTTACTTACCAGACGGAATTGATTGGTGGTTTCCGTCTCCTTTGCGTCTTTTGCAAGCTCTGTAAGTCTTCTGCGAACACCCTCGCGGTCATCGGGGTGAATCACATCGAATACAGTTTTGCCGATAATCTCCGATGGTTTATATCCGAGCCGCTCCTCGGAAGAGGGGCTGACATTGGTGAAGACAAGGTTTTCATCGAGGGAATACAGTATGTCGGGGATATTATCGAGAATACGGTTTATATACGCTTCCGATTGTTTAAGCCTTTCCCTCAACCTCCGCTTTTCAAGGCATTGGTTGATATCATTTTCAAGCTCTTTGAATTCAAATGGTTTAAGGATAAAATGGTCTGCTCCTCTCTGCAGGGCATCCACCGCCTGTTTAACGGAGCCGTGAGCGGAGAGCATTATAAAAGGCAGGTCCGGGAAACGGGAATTTACTTCCTTCAGAATATCAATTCCACTCAGACCGGGCATATTCAAATCACAGAGGATGATATCGGGGATAAAACTATCGAGCTTCTCCAACACCTTTTCCCCTGAAGCGAAAGGAAGCACACTGTAACCTTTTTCTTCGAGAAGGATGGTTAACTCCTCCCGTTGTTTTCTATTATCCTCGATATAAATTATCTTAGCTTTATCCATGTCAACTCCGGTCATTTATAATGAAATCCTTTGAACCTGACCCGGTAGAACAAGGAATATAACACGGGAACCACTCCTAAAGTTAACACCGTAGAGAACAAAAGGCCAAATATAATCGCGATTGCCAGCGAATCAAAAAGGTTGTGCCCGGATACCCACAATGGCATCATGCCGCCTATGGTGGTGGCGGTGGTCAGCAGGATTGGACGCAGGCGTTTCTGTGCCGCTTCGATTATCGCCCTGCGCGGTTCGTGGCCTTCTTCCTCCTGTTCGATACGTATCCTGTCTATTAACACAATTGCGTTATTAATCACAATTCCCGCCAATGAAATTACCCCGAGGAAGGTCATGAAGCCCATGTATGAACCGGCGATTACCAATCCTACAAATACTCCTATCAACGCCAGGGGGATAGTGGTCAGGATGATAACAGGTTTGCGCAGGCTGTTGAACTGGATTACCAGCAGGAGGATAATTATGCCGAAAGCCAACGGCAATTTCTCGCTGATCGATGCCTGGGAATCCCCGGAGCTTTCCAACTCACCGCCCAATTCATAGTAATAACCCAGAGGCCACTGTTTTCCCATCTCATCGAGTTTTGGCTCCATCTCAAGGATCATGTTGATAGCCGAACGCCCTTCATCGACATACGAACTGACCGTAACCACCTTGGTGCGGTTTCTGCGGATTTTCATCGATGGCTGCCATTCGACCTCGATATCCGCCACCTGGCTCAAGGGTACGGTTTTGCCGGTACTCAGTGAAAAAACATCGAGGGTTTCCAGTTTACCGATATCATGCCTGTCGGCGGCTTCCGCCCGCAAGGTTATGGGGATTATCTTGTCTTCTTCACGGTATTCGGTAGTCTGCAATCCGGAGAGTATGGTCTGCAGACTGACGGCGATATCCTGGTTAGTGATGCCGCTTCTCCTCGCCTGGGCTTCCTTGATGTTCACCACCAGCTTCTTCTCCCTGGGTCCCCAGGAATCATCGATGTTCTTAGTGCCCGGCGTGTCCCGGAGCAGGGATTTCACTTCATCGACAATGGCGAATAATTTTCCTTCGTTTTCCCCGTAGAGACGTATTTCGATAGGCGCGGTCACCGGAGGTCCGTATTCGCGGGCGCGGACTATGGGTATCATATTTGGAAATGTCCGGTAGCAATAGTCCTCGAGTTTTTCCTGGATTGGGTAAACAGCCTCCCCGGATGTAGTATTAAACATCATGTATATCAAATTTTCCGAATAAGCATTCGGGTTGGCATTGAGTATGTACCGTGGATTGCCCCCGCCTACAAATGTCGCCCAGTTGGTTATCCCTTCTTCCCTCTGTTCATCAACAGCGAGGCTGTCGGCGATATATTTTTCAAGTTCATCGGCGACCGCCTCGGTATAATCAATGGTGGTTCCCAATGGAAGGGTCAGGTCGGCATAGAGGAAACTGTGTCCTCCGCGGGGGAAGAAGATGTTGGGTATCAAACCGGCAAGCTGCATGGCGCCGAAAAATATAATCACTACGATCAATAAGGTTACGAACCGGTGTTTCAAAGCGCTCAGCAATACTCCCCTGTAAATCCGGTAATAGCCTGAATCGTAGCTTGTTTCATCCTTTTTCTGTTTGACCTTGACGAAATACACGCATAGCATGGGAATCATGGTCAATGACAGTATCCATGAACTAAGCAGGGTTATGGTTACGACCTTGAACAGGTCGGCGGTATATTCTCCCACAGAGGACTCCGCCAGATAAATTGGCAGGAATGCCGCCGCGGTTGTCAGCGATGAGGTCAACAAAGGCACTCTGAGCTCTTTTGCCGATTCCACCGCCGCTTCCACCGGTTTCTTGCCTTCCTGTATCATCACCATTATCGATTCTGACATAACGATGGCGTTGTCTACTAACAGGCCGAGGGATATAATCAATGCCGCAAGGGAAATGATATTCAGCGTAATCCCGAACGGCCCCATCAATAACATAGCCATGAGCATAGTGGTCGGGATAAGGCTGGCCACCAGCAGGCCGGTGCGGAATCCCAGAGTTAAAAGCATTACTATCAGAACTATAACTACCGCCTGGAGGAGGTTTTTCACGAAATCATCGACGCTTTTCTCAACATCATCCGGCTGGAAAAAAACCATATCAAACTCAATACCGATAGGGTATTCTTCCTGCAGATGTGCCATCAAAGCTTTAACATCCTCCCCGAGAGTGATAATATTCCCGCCTTCCCTCATGGAAATACCGAGTCCCAGACAACGGGTGCCCGATGAACGCATCATGGTCCGCGGGGGGTCTATATAATCCCTGCGTATCTGTGCGATATCCTCGAGGTAAAGGACATCGGTTCTGCCGGGGATATTCACGATTGTCCGCCGGAGTTCATCCAATGACATAAAAGAGCCGGTAGGTTCGAGGATAATCCTCTCCGGTCCCACGGCGACATCGCCCCCCGGATAAAGTATATTCTGGGATTCAAGAATATTTTTTAACTGGATGGGAGAAATGCCCAGTTGAGCGAGCCGGGCGTTGTTGTACTCGACGAATATCCGTTCTTCCTGTTCGCCGTAAATCTCTACTTTAGCCGCGTCCGGCAGTCGCAGGAGGCCGTCGCGGACCTGGTCGGCTACATCCTTCAACTCGGCGTACGTATAACCCTCGCCGGTGATGGTCATTATGATACCGAAAACATCCCCGAACTCATCATTGACAAACGGTCCCACAACTCCTTCAGGCAGATCCGTTCTTATACGGTCAACTTTCCTGCGAAGATTATCCCAGATGGGGCGCATTTCTTTGTAACTCTCCTTAATCTCCACGTAGACCTGCGACAAACCGGTCTGTGAAGAACTGGTGACGAAGTTAAGCTCCGGTATCTCCATGACCACTTCTTCAATCTTATCGGTTACCAGGTTCTCCATCCTGCCCGGGCTGGCTCCCGGGAAGAATGTTAAGACCTGGGCGACCCTGATGATAAATCCCGGGTCTTCCCGCTGGGGCAGGTTGTTGAACGCGGACCATCCCCCGAAGATTATCAAAATCAACACTACCGCCGTGATTCGATTTTTCTCGATGGCAAACCGGGTAATATTCATGCTTAAAACCCCCCGCTCAATATCCTGACTTTCTGGCCGTCCTCAATCTGGGTTACGCCGGCGGTTACCAGCAGGTCTCCGTCCTCCAGACCGGTAAGCACTTCCAATCCGTCCTCGGTCAATTCTCCTATGGCGACATTGCGTCGTTCAACTTTCCCGAACCCCTCTTCGGATTCGATAGGATTAACCACGAAAAGATAACGCCCCTGCCGGTCCTCGCCGACCGCCACCGATGGAACATAGAAACGGTCAGAACGGTCACTGCTCTGGAATATAAACGAAACCTCGGCAACCATCCCCGAAAATATCCGCTCATCGGCTTTATCCAGCACCACGGTAACCGGGTATGTTGTGGCGACGCCGGTTAAGGCAATACCAACTTCCGATACTGTTGCTGTGAATTTTTCTTCTCCGATAGCGTCGAATGTCACGGTAACTTTATCGCCTTCGCGGATATCGGAAATAAGCCTTTCGGGTATCGATACATGAACTTCGGCACGGGAGCCTGATGTAAGCACCGCGACGGTTTGCCCGGTGCGGACATTCTCGTTGACCTCCACATCCACCGCGGCTATCGCACCGCTTACCGGAGCCGTTAACTCGGTGTAATCAACCTGCAGACGGGCAAGTTCCAGCCGCTTATTGATTGCATCAACCTGCGCTTTAGCTGATTCGTAAGCCGCGCGGGCGGCGTCAAGGTCATTGCGCGACGCGTTGCGGTTTTCATACAGCTGGCGGACTCTTTCGTAATTGGCCGTCGCCTGCCTTTCCTGAGCCTTTGCCTGTTGAAGGGACGCTTCCGCTTCCTGGACCTGCAGTTGATAATCATCGGAATCAAGCGATATTAGAGGCTGGCCCCGGTAGACCTTATCGCCCACCTTTACATAGACATTTTCAACGGTTCCGCCAACTTTAAAACTCAGTTTCGATTCCTGCCCGGATTGGGTTACACCGGAGAAGGTACGGATTCTTGTCCCCCCGGTCGAGAAAACCTGTTCATACCTGACCGGGCGAATTATCTCCTTTTCGGCTTCCTGTTTGTCGCCGCAAGCCGATACGCCGAGCATCACCGCGGTTATCATTAAATAAAAATTAATAGTCCTCATCTATCCTCCAATAACTGAAGTAGAATATATTCCGATTTATTTAATCTCCGGAAGCTCAACACCCTGTTCCCGGTAGAATCTCTCTAATTTATCGAACCACTCCTCACGTTCCCTGTCGGTCATAAAGAAATCGAACTGCCCGGACGCCCGCCCGACTTCCATATAGTCAATGAAGAAATCGTAAACAGCGTTGGCCGCCGCTTCATCGGCTACCCGGGCCGCGTTCTGGGCGTCTATCAACTCAATGATGGAGACAACGCCCCTCGAGTAAGCGTCGCGCACAAGTTCAAGGTTCTTATGAGCGGCATCGGCCGCGGCTTTTGCCTGCTGAATACCCGCGTTTGAAGCCCCTGCCTGGTGCATCGCCGAACGTATTCTCTGCTCAATTTTATTGACTGCCGATTCACGCTGGAATTCCAGCTGGCGGAGAGCTTCCCGCTCCTGGTTGTATTCAACGAATTTCGAACCCCCGGAAAACAGGGGAAAACTCGCGCTTATACCCACGCTCCAGTCATTGTCGTCTGCCGACGGCAAATCAAAGGGCATCTCCGGCGTAGCCGCTGATTTTTCCCCTGCTCCGTCCTTATAAAAGGTCTCCGCCATCTCCGCCTTGAGCGCGATGGTTGGCGACCAGAACCTGTTCGCCTTCGAAATTAACATCCTTCTCTGCGCTCTTATCGCTTCATCCAGTTGTCTGAGTTCGGGGGAGTTTTCCAGCGCCTGTTTTACCATGAACGCCCTCAGCGCTTTGAAAGACCATGGATTGGCGGCGTAGGCGAAAAGCCTTCCGTCGGAGGTGAACAGGTCCGGGTAATCGAGGTTTACCTCCGCTAAAAAGAAATTCTCCTCCGGCGGCCGGTCGAGCAACGTGTTCAACTGCATCTCCGCCAGGTTTCGCCTCGCGCTGGCTTCAATAACCGTCTTCCGGTTGGAGGCGATTTCGCTCTCCCACCTGTAAACCTCAGCGGGCCCCGAATAGCCGATTGACTCGCGTATGCGCGCCAGATCGTAGTTCGTTCTGCTTTGCCTTAAGTTCTCTTTCTGGATGCTTTCATAAATATTGGCGCGAAGTACATTCAAATAAGCCGTCGCGGTTTCGTATACGATATCGAGCTGGAAGGCATGATATCTTGCTTCTCTTGACCTGTGAAGTTTTTTCTGAATTGAAATGTTGGCGAATGCCGGTTCCGAATAGATGAGCTGTGTGGCGCTTACCGTGCCGGTTATCGTTTTTTCCGCCTGCTGGCCGAAGCTTGCTTCCGCGCGGTCTCCGTCGATAATTAATCCCAATCCTGACAACTCCAGTTGAGGGAGCAACTCCGTCCATGCTTTCTTAATGCCGGCTTTATTCGATGCTAAACCGCGTTCGGATGCTAAAAGATCGAGATTTACCCTTACAGCTTCCCTGACCGCAGAAGTGAGGTTCCATAACTGTTCGGCTTCCGAACGCTCCTGGTTAATCATTTCAGCTTCGGTAATCACCGCCCAGCTGGGATATTGCCCGATGTCCCGGGCGGTCTCCATGTTTATCACCAACCGTTCATCCTGCCTGAAAGCATAAGGAATATCCTCCGGTTTATCTCCCAGCAGTATTCTCTGGACATTTAGGGCAACACGCCGCGCCCTCCGTGCAAACAAAGGCTCCGTAGCCAGCCCGGCGAAGAAACCCTTCTCCACGCATGATTTGCCGAATAGGGCGAAAGACGGGATTTTTCTCACAATTAATCCCCGAGCCAACTTCTCAAGCTCCCTCTCGGAAAGCTGGAGTAAAGCCCCAACCTGAACCGCCTGGGCATCGGCGGGGATTCTATTTAATATGTCTCGCGCGTTATCACCGGTTCCGATTGTTTCGGTTTCGAACCTCGGGTATCCCTCCCCGGAGATGCGGGAAAGTTTGGCCTTGGGATCTATTACTCCCTGGATGATAAAATCATCCATCAGGATATAGACCTTGTCGAAATGAACAATATCATAAAATGCTTCCAGATCGTTTTCCATACGGGTGGAAAATGTAAGAAAGCAAAGGTTTTCGACCCCGCTTTTACCATTGTTCAATGGAACCTTTTGCAACTCCGGGTGAACCACGAATGGAGCAATTACCGGCTTGGGCAGTTTCTCCCGCTGGCATGCCAAATGTGATGCCATAACTCCCATGGCGATTACCATATCTACCCCCGGTTCGTCGAGAAGCCTGTTCATACCGTTCCGCACCGACTCGATGGTAAAATCGCCGATGATTGTATATTCATCCGGAAATCTGACATCGAACTCTCCGCCGGTAAGATCGATGATCTCGGATTTGAACAGTTCCATTATTTCATCATTTCTATACCATGGGCCGTCGGAAAC
>WJIJ01000192.1 GCA_014730345.1 Candidatus Zixiibacteriota bacterium
GGGGAAGGTGAAGGTCATGCCTTCACGGAAGTACCAGTCGGAAAGGTCGACTGTGGTTCCGCCCATGTTATACAGCTCTACCCACTCGAAGTAGGTGTCTGAACCGAGGGAATCATAGGACGGGTCAAACATGATTTCGTTAATGACAACATCGTTGTCATCGGCATTCGCCAGTGAAAACGCGGCGAATACGAGCGCGAAAGCCAACATCACTTTAGTGATCTGCTTCATACCACTCTCCTGTAATTTAGATGTTATTTAATTTGTTGATTGATAATGATTTCAATTTTAATAAAACAAATATCTATCGCTTTATCAGATATATTGATTCTGCCGTTATAAACTTATTTGCGCTCAGAAATCGTTTTCCGCCAAAACCGGGATACTAATTATCCTTTTCTCTGCCTCGCAAAATTAGTAGAAAATATTTAAATGTAAAGAACAATAACTAATGTTAGAAATACGTTAGCGAATCATTAAGATTGTGTTAATCAAATAAATATTCCGCCTTGAAGAACCTGTTGTAGAAATATTAGCTATTTTGTTTTACACATCCCTTGTATCAATAGTCTGACCATGGATACGAGAATATACACAATACAGACCTGACACAAAATTACCAATAAAACCCAAAACGTTAAAAAAGCAAGGGAAATTTTGATAATATTATACACGGGGATTTTAAAAATATCTTATGGATATTTAAATAAATTGGCTACTTCAGATAACTTCCAAGTCAAGCCGGGGTAAGGTATTTAAATATATACTCATATTAAGGTTTTATGTTTGTTACAGTTTTCAGGTTCGTCAAACATATCCCGACCCGTCTAAAGGATAAATTATAGCAAGATTTCCGATGTTTTAAAAAACATTCGAAGAACTATCATATTCATAATAATTTACTTAAAATTTTGGATTATAATTGGAGGACAACGCAGTTGTACCCCCAAATCCGCAGCATATAAATATCTTGACAATTGTATTTAGATTTTGTTACATTCCTGTTTACTCGTTTCGCGGAGTATTGGGAATACATGCGAATAGACGTGTTTTATGCGATTCGAGCATATGAAATGTTAATTCTATAGCTTTTATAGCGCATTGCGTTAAAACGGCATCGGAGTGTTATGGAGGAGTCAATTGCTTAACAGGACCGGCGGGATAGTTTTTACAACTTTGGCGATTATTGCGTGTTGCGTGATGTCCGACTTCGTATACGCCGATAATTCCGCGGTTCCCGAAGACCCCTCTTTTGGCGTTCCGGCTCCACCTTCCAACGTTCGTGTAGAAGATGTCCCCGGTGATGCCGGCGGCGCAGTCCGTGTACGATGGAACCTATCGCCGGATGATGTCGACCGCAATACGAAGTTCGAAGGCTACCAGATACTTCGCTCCACCCAAATTGACAATAATTTCGAAATCATCGGTACAAGTCCGCCGGGACAGGATCTCTTTACCGACAACAGCACTACCGATGGTGTAGAATACTATTATATTGTGCGCGCCGACGCCGGCTCGATGATATCTGAGTCACCTCCAAGGGGCCCCGTGAAATCTTCCCAGCAATGGTTCAATATCGGCAGACTGAATTCATTTATTGCCCTGCTTATACTATCAACGGCGATAATCCTTTACATTAACCAGGCTAAGCGCGGCAAGGAGTTATATGTCCGCAAGATAGCCGGTCTGGATGCTGTCGATGAAGCCGTGGGGCGGGCTACGGAGATGGGACGCAAGATTTTCTTTATTCCCGGTACCCAGGATATGAATAATGTCCAGACAATAGCCGGAGTAACTATTCTGGGCAGGGTTGCCAGGTTAACCGCCCAATATGAAACACCGTTGGATGTGCCGGTAAGCCGGTCAATGGTTATGGTTACCGCCCGCGAGGTGGTAAAAGAGGCCTATCTTAATATAGGAAGGCCGGATGCATATAATGATGACATGGTTCACTACCTTACTGATGACCAATTCGGTTACGCCGCCGGTGTGGATGGTCTGGTTGTCCGTGAAGAACCGGCGACTATTTTTTATATGGGCGCGTTTTATGCCGAGTCGTTGATTCTCGCCGAAACGGGCAATTCCGTGGGCGCTATACAGATAGCGGGGACGGCAATGCCCGCCCAGCTCCCGTTTTTCGTTGCCGCCTGTGATTACACGCTAATCGGTGAGGAGCTGTTCGCGGCATCGGCTTATCTCAGCAAAGAACCAAAATTGCTCGGTTCACTGAAAGGTCAGGACCTGGGCAAATTGATAATACTCGTTGCCATTGCTATCGGGGTCATTCTGGAGACCGCCGGTTGGTTTGATTTTTCACGTTTGTTTACGGTGCAGTAGAGAAGACAGATGAGACGCGAAATTCCAATGATATTGACGGGTTTTGTAGGATTTGTTTACATAATCCAGTTTTTCGTCCCCCATGCCCCGTTTGATATTATGGAAGGTTTGCTTACCGACTGGATGTTGATTATTTTCGCGTTCGCGATATGGCTGGGGGCGCTAAATCTCCTGAAGGTCAGTCTTGATAAAATTTACCGTAAGGGAAAAGACTGGCAGTACTCTATCGTAACCGTTTTCGGGTTTTTATTGATTGCCATCCCCGGTTTTTTCTTCTCCGGCGGAAGACGTTTTCAGGACCCGGGTACGGCATTCGATTATATCTACCAAAATGTTTACACCCCCCTTTCGGCAACCATGTTCGCCATGCTGGCCTTTTTTGTAGCCTCGGCTTCATACAGGGCATTTCGCGCCCGCACTAAAGAGGCGACCATGCTTCTATTGGCGGCGTTTGTGGTCATGCTTGGCCGGGTGCCGGTGGGTGATATGATTACTCAGTGGCTCCCTGAGGGTTACAGATTATCCCAGGTCGCCGATTGGATAATGAATTACCCCAACATGGCCGGGCAGAGGGCGATCATGATAGGTATTGGCCTGGGGATCGTGTCAACTTCATTGCGCCTGATTCTGGGTATTGAGCGTTCGCATCTGGGAGGGGAAGAATAATATGTTCGAAAAACTTCTCAGTATCGACCGCAGGATAATCTTTATTTTCGTGGCAGTTGCCCTGATACTTCCGCTGTTCCTTAATATTTCCCAGTATATCGCGATTTCGCCGGAAGTCAGTAAGATCTACGATGGTCTCGAGGAGCTTAAACCTGGTTCGAAAGTTCTCTTTGCATTCGACTATGACCCGCCATCCGCGCCGGAACTCCAGCCGATGGCTGAAGCGGTACTGAAGTACTGTTTTAAGAATAAGTTGAAGGTTTATATCATAGGATTGTGGCCCCAGGGGCCTATGCAGGCAAACCTTGCCATCGAGGTAATCCGAGATGACCCGCAATTCGCTGATACGCCGCCGGTCTATGACCAGAATTACGTAAACCTCGGCTTTATGTCGGGAAATGAGCTGGTTATACAGGGCATGGGCTCTTCCTTCCAGAGTACTTTTCCGCGGGATTACCAGGGTACCCCGACCGCGGATCTCGAAATGATGAACGGGGTGAATAATTTCTCTAATATCGATTATATATTCAACCTGTCGGCGGGTTACCCGGGAACCGTGGAGTGGGTATTATTCGCAGTGGACAGGTTCCATGCCACCTTGGGCGCGGGAAATACGGCGGTGCAGGCGCCGCAGATATATCCGTATTTCCATGCCGGGCAGTTACAGGGACTTGCCGGGGGTTTGAAAGGGGCGGCGGAGTTGGAGAAACTGGTCGGATTTTATGGTAAAGGCACCAAGTTTATGCTTTCACAGTCATTTGCCCACCTGACAGTGATTTTCTTTATAATAATTGGTAACATCGCGTATTTCGCAACGAGGGGTAAGAAGAAACAGTAATGGAAACAGGTTTTACATTATCAAATACTATCGCCGCTATTCTGACTATCGGGATTATCTCGTTTTTGTGGAAAGATAATCCCCTGTACAAACTTTGCGAATCATTATTCGTTGGGGTATCGGCGGGTTACTGGTTTGTGAGTTTATATTATCAAAACCTGCTTCCCAAGCTGTTCGACACCCTTGGGTTGACCCAGTTATTCACATCGGCAGATATCGAACCCGGGGCAATCCAGATACTTATAAACGAAGGTAGGGTTGATAATAGTTTCCTTTACCTGATTGCCGGTATTTTAGGGGCTTTAATGCTGACCCGGTTGATACCGAACCTCGGATGGATATCACGCTGGCCGCTGGCTTTTATCGTGGGCACCACATCAGGTCTATATTTTACTACCTATTTCCAATCGAATGCCATGGCCCAGTTGAGAAGCACTATCCTGCCGCTGGATTCTATTGGAAATGTGGTAATCGTCATAGGTACGGTATGCGGTTTGGTTTATTTCTACTTCTCAAAGGAACATAAGGGAGTTATGGGCGGCGCGGCGAGGGTCGGTGTATGGTTTTTAATGATTACTTTCGGCGCGTCGTTTGGATATACCGTGATGTCTCGTATGTCACTTTTAATAGGGAGGTTCGATTTTATCTTCTCAACATGGTTGGGATTAACCGGATAAGATTTATTATAGGAGAAAACGAATGGATAAAATTAGAGAAATCATTAAGGATCATGAGCTTTATTTCGTAAATGTTGGCCAGACGGTGAAGGATGCCGTTTCTATCATGGCCGAGAAAAACATTGGCGCAATTTGCGTACTCGACGGTGATCACCTCGTGGGTATGTTCACCGAGCGCGACCTCATGAGGAGGGTTGTCAACACTGAAAGGCTTAACGCCGCTAATACTAAAATTGAAGATGTAATGACCAAGGATTTGATTATCGCCGAATCCGACGAAACGGTCAAAAGCGCGTTGGCCAAGATGAAAAAATACAAAATCAGGCACATGCCCGTCGTAGAAAACAAAAAGTTAATCGGGATTGTGTCCATGCGTGACCTTCTTCTTCATGACCTCTCGGTCAAAGAAGAGGAAATTAAATTACTCGATGCCTATATAACTTATTCACCAATGAGAATGGAGTAATTCCAATCGCACCTTCGCAGTCGAAAATGCAACGATTGTTGGGGATATTTTTAATTATAGGTTTCTTATTTCCCCTGACCTGGATTTCTGAATCATTTGCGCAAGAAAACCCGGCGTTCGATGACAGCGCCGGGATTACCATTGCCCCTCCCACCAATGTTAAGGCGTATGACCATCCCGGCGACGCCGGCGGCGCTATAGTCGTGGAATGGGATCTGTCCCCCCAGGACCATCCCGAAAACGACCTTATCCTTGGATATGAAATTTTTCGGGCTGTGTATCCCGACGGCGAATATGAATCCATAGGGGTGGCATCTCCCGGGCATACCAGCTATATGGATGCCAATGCCGAAGATGAGCATGAATATATTTACAAAGTTACGGCCACCTCCGGCAATGGGCCATCGGCAACTGCTATATCCAATCCCGCGGGCAGTTCACCCGAATGGATAAACTTCGGAATGACTAACCTTTTTATAATCGGACTAATTATCTGCTCCTCGGTTATTTATTTCATCATGCACGCCAAAAAAGGCGGCAAGCTCTTCCTGCGGAAAATAGGCGGATTGGAAGCTATCGATGACGCCATCGGGCGCGCCACAGAAATGGGGAGGCCTATCCTGTTTATCCCCGGAATTCACGATATGGATGATGTGCAGACAATTGCCGGATTGACAATTTTAAATTACATTGCTAAAAAGGTCGCTGAGTACGATTCCCGGCTGCATGTTCCGGTATGCCGTTCGATCGTGATGACCACCGCGCGTGAGAGTATCAAGGAAGCGTATCTATCGGCGGGCCGCCCCGATGCTTATTCAGATGATTTTGTTCACTACGTTACCGACGAGCAATTTGGCTACGTGGCGGCGGTGGATGGTGTTATGGTGCGTGAGAAACCAGCCACATGTTTCTACCTGGGGGCTTTTTTCGCCGAGTCCTTGATTATGGCGGAGACCGGAAATTCAATCGGCGCTATACAGATAGCGGGTACTGCCATGCCCGCCCAGCTTCCATTTTTTGTGGCGGCCTGCGATTACACTCTGATTGGCGAGGAGCTTTTCGCGGCATCGGCATATCTCTCCGGAGAACCCAAACAGCTTGGGTCGCTGAAGGGTCAGGATGTCGGAAAAGTTATAGCGATGGCCGCAATCGGCGTCGGTGTACTGGTAGAAACGATTTATGTAATATCGGGGAGTTCAGCGATAGGAAATCTATCGTCTTTTATTAAAAACCTATTCGTGTTGGGTTGATATGCGCAGACAGGTACCATTGGCAATAACATTTATCGTCGGCTGGACATTGATAATAGCGGTGTTCATCCCTCACCCGCCTTTTGGCCAGCTTGGCGAGAATTTTACCACTTATTTTGATATCATAGCCGTTTTCGCGTTTATCCTCGGCGGCGGCAACCTTATCCGCGTACACGGCAACAAGGTTTATAAAAAGCGCCAGGATTGGCCCTATTCAATCGTAACAATTCTCGGATTTGTCGTGGTCTTGATTGCGGGGCTTTTCAAGATAGGCAATCCGGATGGCTTATCCGGCGATTTAACCCAACCGGGTTCATTGTTCCAGGATCTATATACGTATATTTTCGCGCCTTTGCAGGCCACCATGTTTTCTCTGCTGGCTTTTTTCGTCGCGTCAGCATCATATAGGGCTTTCCGGGCAAAGAATAAAGAGGCCACCGTATTATTGGTAGCGGCGTTTATCATTTTGCTGGGACGGACTCCGATTGGAGGATATTTAACATTCTGGTTGCCCGAATCGCTGTCGTTTTTTCATATACCGAACCTGGCATACTGGATTATGACCATCCCGAACCTGGCGGGACAGAGGGCGATTTTGATAGGAATTTCGCTGGGTGTGATAGCCATGTCCCTGCGCTTGATACTGGGAATAGAACGTTCGTACCTCGGAGGAGAAGGTGAGAGGTCATAGGGAAATAGAATTTCCATGGATATTAATGCGATGGGTTAATCCGCGGATGGTTAAAACCCATCGTTATTCATTGAGTGAAGCTCCCCGGACTAAAGTCCGTGGTCTCATGACTAATAATTAAACTTTTTGGGATATACTTGCTAAATTGACAGTAGTTAACTTTTGTGTTTAATTCGTTAAAACTCATAACAGGAATACGGTAGGAATTAGCCTGTCGAAAAACAAGCGAACACTATGCCCCTTTACGAGAAACTGAAAAATATCGACCGCCGGGTCATCTATATATTCATCGCCCTGTCGGTTATTATACCGTTGGTGTTTAAAATCGCTTTTACCGAGCAGGCGTCGCCTATCGTCCAGAATATTTTCGACAAGATAGAATCACTTCCCGAAGGTTCCCGGGTTATCCTTTCTTATGACTACTCGCCATCGACGGCCCCGGAAATCCAGCCCATGGCCGATGCTCTAACCCGGCATATCCTCGAAAAAGATTTGCGGCTCTATAACATGGCCCTCTGGGCGCCGGGGCATAATATCGCCACCGAAACCACCGACCGGATAATAATCGCTGAGTTTCCCGAAAAAGTTTATGGTGAAGATTATCTCAATCTCGGTTTTAAAGCGGGCAATGAATTCCTCATCGCGGTGATATTAACAGACTTGAAAAAAATGTACACCACTGACGCCAAAGGCACGGATATTGACAGCATTCCCATGATGCAGGGCGTTAAAAATCTTCGCAATTTCGATTTGATATTATCTTTGGGCGGCGGGAAACCGGGGCTGAAGGAATGGATTTTGTTCGCCGGCGATCCGGGACATATTCCTGTAGCCGGCGGGGCAACCGCTGTTTCCGCTCCCAACCTTTATCCATATTATCCGGAACAGATGCTTGGTTTGATGGGCGGTATGAAGGGCGGCGCGGAGTATGAATCGGCCTTGATGAAAATATATCCCCAGTACAAGAATAAATCACATCCAGGTATAGATTTAATGGGGCCGCAGGCTATCGCCCACCTGGTTATTATGATTTTTGTGATAATAGGCAACATTACATATTTCATTGCCAGAAAGAGGGGAGAGGAAAGATGATAGCTTTATTATTGATTTTCTCCGTTTTACTCAGTGTTGTTTCTATCTATCGTTTCATGAAAGGCTATGAGCCATTGAGTGATTTCAATATTATACCTGAAAGCAGGAAGAGGTTTTTGATCTGATGGGTATCTCCGGCGATATATGGGTGTGGATAGGCGCGTTTTTGACTTTCAGTATTATGTCCTTTCTCTACAAGGATAACCCATTTTACAAATTCGCCGAACATCTTTTCGTGGGCGTATCCGCCGCCTACTGGATGTGCATGGGGATATGGCAGACACTCGTTCCTAACCTTATCGCCAAGCTTCATCCGCCTGTCGTATCGGAAATACTGCCGGCGGCTTCCACCAAACCCGCCGAATACAGCTACATAATCCCGCTGGTTTTAGGGATTATGTTCTTAATGAGGCTTTCTCCCAAGGGGGCATGGATATCACGCTGGGCGCTGGCGTTTATTGTCGGTACCACCGCGGGCTCGTATTTAACACGGTACCTGAGAAGCGATTTTTTAGGACAGATTCAATATTCAATTATTCCTTTAATATCTATAGAGGATGGTTCCTTCAGCTTCGTTGGCACTATCTCAAATATAATAATTTTCCTGGGAGTTTTTTGCGGTTTAATATACTTTTTCTTCTCTAAAGAGCATAAAGGCACATTCGGTGTTGCTTCAAAGGTGGGAATTTATATCTTGATGATAACATTCGGCGCCGGGTTCGGCTATACAGTAATGGCCCGTATCTCGCTTTTGGTGGGCCGGATGCAATTCATTTTTGGAGACTGGTTGGGAATAATTAGCAGATAAGTATAATTGTGAACTCTTAAAATAAATGGTGAGGTAAGATGGATAGGTTGAAATTGATACCGTTGATTGTTCTATCGGCGTTGCTGGTGTTTATAATCAACGCGGATGCTGGAGCGCAGGAAGAAGCCCCGGCTGATACCGCGGAGATTGTGAAACCCGCGCCTCCTCAGAATGTCCGCGTCGTGGATAATCCCAATGACAACGGGCATTACCTTCTCATCAGATGGGACCCGTCCCCCGATGAGGGAAAGGGGGACAACGATGTAATGGGCTACAATATTTACCGTTCGGACAAGCCCGATGGTGAATACCGGCAAATGGGTACGATGCCCGTCGGCTTCTATGAATATGAAGACGGATCCGAGGAGGAGGTTTTAGCGGGTGAGAAAAACCTGGAGTACATGGAGATTGGAGAGACGTATTATTACAAGTTAACCTCGGTTACTCCACAGGATGTGGAATCGGAATTCACCGAACCGGTTAGCGGGGTACCTACCGCGGACTGGTTCCATGCCGGGAAACTTTCCTACTTCATTGCGTTATTCCTCTATATCAGTTTGGTGCTTTATTTCATCAAGGCCGCTAAATCCGGGCAGAAACTCTATATCCGGCCGCTGGGCGGAATTGAGGCGATAGACAACGCCATAGGCCGAGCCACCGAGATGGGACGTCCTATACTCTTCGTCCTCGGCACGGGCACCGCTTCGGACATTGCCACTATTGCCGGTTACACAATCCTCGGGCGCGTAGCCCGGAAGACCGCCGAATACCAGATCCCGGTGCTTGTTCCGGTGAACGAACCGGTTATGATGTCCGTTGCTCAGGAAACGGTGCGAAACGCGTACATCGAAGCGGGACGGCCGGACCTGTATGACGAAAAGAATATTCCTTATGTTACGGCAATGCAGTTTCCCTATGTTGCGGCGGTAAACGGAATTATGATTCGTGAGAAGACCGCCACCAACTTCTACATGGGATTGTTCCATGCCGAAGCGCTTCTGCTTGCAGAGACCGGAGCTACAACCGGGGCTATCCAGATATCGGGTACTGACCAACCATCGCAGTTGCCGTTCTTTATAGCCGCGACGGACTTCACCCTGATAGGCGAGGAGCTTTACGCGGCTTCCGCGTATCTTTCAGGGCAACCGCTTCTGCTTGGTCCTCTCAAAGCGCAGGATTACGCTAAGGCGTTATTGATTGTTATAATGGTCATTGGATTGATAACCATGACTATCGGATGGTCTTTCTGGTATGACCTGTTTTCAACGAACATAACATAAGGAGCTGATATAGATGAAAAAATCCCTACCTTTAGGAATCGTGTTTTTCGCTGGGGTTGTTATGTTCTTTCAGCATTTCATCCCCACCGATCAATCCGAATTCATATACAAATACGCTAACGACTGGCTGATATGCATCGGTGTCTACGCCATGCTATTGGGTATCTGGTCGTTAATAAGGGTTACACTGCATAAGGCAAGGCATGATCCAAATGAACGATTCTATGCCATAGTAACCCTGGTTTCCATGGGAATTATGATAGTCGCCGGTTGGGATGTGGACAACCTGCGCGCCGGATCGCTTTTCATGAACATGTTTAACTACATATTGATACCGGTGCAGGCGACGATATTCTCACTGCTGGCTTTCTACGTGGCATCCGCCGCCTACCGGGCCTTCCGCGCGAGAACAGTGCTGGCGACATTACTGCTTTTCACCGCGTTTGTGGTTATGCTCCGCATGATTCCACTCGGTTATATTTCTGAATTAAACCAATACCTGGTTGCCTGGATTCTCTCGGTGCCCAATCTCGCCGCGAAAAGAGCGATTATTATGGGCGTCGGCCTTGGTATGATGGCAACGAGTATTAAAATTATACTGGGAATTGAACGCCAGTATCTGGGAGGTGATTAATAATGGCTAAACAAGAGAATTTATTCGACAAGATGATGAGCATCGACCGCAGGGTTATTTACCTCCTGCTCGGTCTGGCGGTGATAGTACCGGCGATATTCCCATTCGATGTTCCTGTAGCTACTACGCCTGAGGTGGAAAGCGTATTTCACTTCGTGGACAGCCTTGGTACGGGCGATTACCTGTTCCTCGGCGTTGATTACGATCCTTCTACCATGGCGGAATTGCACCCGATGACCAAAGCCATTCTATCCCAGTGTTTCTCCCAGGATGTAAAAGTCATTATTACGGCGTTGTCCCAGAATGGTCCCGGGATGGTGGAGTCAATTATTAACGAGATTGCCGATCAATACGGCGCTAAAAACCATATAGATTACTGCTTCCTCGGCTATAAACCATATCCGGGTATCGTGGTACTCAACATGGGAGTTAATTTCAAACTGACATTCCCCAATGATTATTACGGCGCGTCGCTGGATACTATCCCGGTAATGCAGGGTATAAAAAACTATACCGAATGCGCCGGCGTAATCGATGTCTGCGCCGGCAATATCGCTGATATGTGGATCCAATTCGGGAATGGCCGTTACGGGGTTCCTCTTGCGTTGGGAGTTACCGGGGTTATGGCCTCGGATTACTACCCGTACTTGCAGTCGGGACAGATTTTCGGGCTTATGCCCGGGATGAAAGGCGCGGCCGAGTATGAGAGCCTGTCCGGCTATAAAACTACCGGCATAAGGTCTATGGCCTATCAAACGTCAACCCATGTTATCATACTGGCGTTTATTATTATAAGTAACATCGGCTGGTTCCTCAGCCGCAAAGAAGAAAAGAAGATAGGTTAGGAAGGAGGGTATAATGGGAACAGCTGAATTATTGTGGAACGGTCTGGCCGCTCTGTTGACTCTCTTCATATTCTCCTTCTTATACAGAGACAATGTCTTTTATAAGTTTGCCGAGAGATTGGTAGCGGGTGTTTCAGCCGGTTACTGGACTATTCTGTTATATCATACGAGCTTTACCGACAAAGTAATCGTACCGATTTTCGAACAACAGCATTACTGGTATATAATCCCCAGTATCTTGGGAATTATGATGTGGACCCGTTTTTCGAGAAAATGGGCATGGCTCTCGAGGATATCGCTGGCGTTTTATATCGGTATTGCTACCGGCGTGGCATTACCGATTGCCATGTACGCCTCGATATACCGCCAATTGCAGGCTTCCATGGTTTCCATCAGCCTTGATTGGGCCGGGATTAACTCCGCGCTGGTTACTATAGGGCTGTTATGCTCATTGGCGTATTTCTACTTCTCCAAGGAGCATGACGGTTGGTTCGGCGGAATATCAAGGGTTGGTATTTACACCCTGATGATAGGTTTCGGCGCCGGATTCGGTTTAACGGTTATGGGACGTATTTCCCTATTGATTGACCGTGTCCTGTTTCTCAAGGATTACGTTCTGACATTATTCGGAGCATGAGCCTCGATAAACCTGAAAACTTTATCGAATATATATACGGTCGGGTTAAAACCCGGCCGTATTATGTTTTAATTCCCATCAGTATCGTTCTACTTTTTTACCGCCTGCAATATCCCGCCATGTGGGGCGATGAATTCTATACACTCAAAGTCATCCGTTTTACCATCCCCGAATTGGTGGAAACACTGCGGGGCGATTATCATCCGCCGCTGTATTTCATCCTTACTAAATGGTGGTGTTCGCTGTTTGGATTTACCGATATCGGAATGCGCAGTTTATCATCGTTATTCGGTTTACTGGGAATAGTGGTCTCGTTGATTATTTACAGGAGATATTACACTGAATTATCATACTGGTTTATATCCTTTTTGATAGTCATCCATCCGACATTGGTTCTTTATTTCCGCATGGGGCGGTATTATTCGATGCTATACCTGTTGTCATCGATATCATACCTGTTTTTATTCGAAATATTGAAGACTGGTCGTAAAACCGGGTGGTTTACATACGCTTTGTACGCTTTCTTTTCGATAATGCTTCTTTACACTTCGAACATGGGTTGGTTTGTCCTGTTTTCACAGGTTCTCTGGATGTTATTCATCGATAAGCCGGGCAAGAAAAAACCAGTAATAGTAACATTCGCCGTAATCGGTGTTGCCTATTTACCCTGGTTGGGAACGCTTTTAAAACAAATCGGTATGAGCCGGGGCGCGCTTCCATACGATTTTGCTTCTAACAGTCTGCTTGATATCCTATCCAAGGCTTTGTATCCGCTTTATTCATTTACAATCTCGGAAACTATTTACCCGTGGACATACTACCTGGTTATTCCATTGGTGATAATATTGTTGTGGAGATTTGGGAGACTGCTTTATAGTTCGGAGAAGCGCAAATGGTTATTTACATTTTTCATAACTATTATTATACCTGTTTTTATGCTTTTGGTTGTTTCCGAGTTATTACTTCAGCGCTTATCATTTATCTTTTTTCCGGCAAGGTTGATATTTTTTGTTTTATTTGTGCCGCCCTTGATAGCTGGTTTACTCGATAATCTACCTGCGTATTTTAAAAGGTTTTCGCTGATATTTATAGTATTCATTTTTCTTTACGCGAGTTATAACTACTTCTTTTCCTATAAGATGATAAACCCTGGTTTTAATCTGCCCATGCGCGAGGCGGCAGAAGATTTCAGGGAAGAGACGGATGGGCAACAATTAATTATAACCAATATCTACCAGCCTTTTTACTATTTCGGGGAGGATAACACCTATTATGATTTCCACTGGATGCTGAGAGACTTCAGCGGCAAGGATTTCCCCGCGTCGATGTGGTTCCTGATGAAAAGCACCGGGCAGATCGATTTTAAAGCCCAGACCGATGTTTTCATCGATTCGCTTGTTAATTCCGGAGCTTATGCGAAGACCTTCGAAAATGGTTACTCGAGGTTCGATGATAAAACGCTGGAGTGGTTTCAGAAAGCTTTGGGGAAAAAGTTGTATCCGTACCGCCTCAGTTTGATAAATATTAAAAATCGGCTATAGCATCATTCTAAAGAAGATTGAACAAATCCACCCTTGACAAACTGTAGTGAAAACAACATATTAATTCCGTAAGGATATTGACATGAAAGGAAGAGCAACTTTATCTTTATACAAAGGGGCGAGTAGTTAGAGGCTATTTGCTTGTTCAGGAGGTTCGATGAAATATCTAACGGTTTTAACTGTATTATTGGCATTATCAAATGCTGTTAACGCCGATACCTATTTCACCGAAGTAGCGGAAGAGTTTGGATTCACGGACTTAACTCACAGTAGAGGGACAACTGTAATTGATTTTAATTGTGATGGATACGAAGATCTCTTCCTGACAGCTTTTTATTCCCAGAATTTTCTATATATGAATCTCGCCGGCCAGGGTTTTGTCGAAGTTGCTCATGAATACGGTTTGGATTATTCAGGTTATTCTTCCGCGACCGCCTCAATTGCGGATGTTAATAACGATATGAGACCGGATATCCTCGTGGCCCTTGCCAACTCAATTGATCACCCGCTATTATATATCAATATGGGAGATCGCTTTAACGAAATCCACGAGTACGCCGATTTGTTTTATGTAAATAGGGGTCCTTCTTGCAGTTTTGTCGCTGTCCGCGGTAAAACAATGCTCGATATATATTCTTCCACCACCTTTTTCGCTCATGATGGTGATATGACATATACTGATATAACTGACAGCATTGGCCTTTCCGGGGCGAATGACGTCTACTGTCCGAATTTTATAGACATAGATGGCGATATGGACATGGATATGTACATGGCTTTAAACCACACAACTCCGGGGTGCCTTTTCAGATATGAAAATTCACAGTATATTGAAATTACCAATAACACCAATCTTGATTCTTTACCCCAGGGTGAAGGAGTAACATTCGCCGATTATGACAATGATGGTGATCCAGACTTTTTTCTTTCCGCGGGGGGAGATTCATGTTCTTTATTCAACAATGATGGAACCGGCTATTTTACTGAGGTTTCGGATTATGCGGGAGCTAATTGCCCGGAATATAACCGCGCCGCGGTATGGGGTGATGTAAATCACGATGGATTTTTAGATTTATATGTTACGGTTGTTGATGGCGGAAGGCATGATTATATGCTAATCAACAATGGCGAGGGAAGATTTGAAGATATGAGCGTTCAAATGGGTATCACTGATAGTACCGAACAATTCTCTGTTGTGATGCTCGATTTTGACAATGATGGAGACTTGGATATCTTCACCCCTGGAATCGGTTATCATCTCCCGCTATTGTACAGGAACGAAACAAATAATAACAACTTCATAAAGATTAAATTAGTAGGCGGAATTAGTAATCGTTCTGCTATAGGCGCACAAGTATTTTTATACCGCGGAGGTCATTTGGGTGATCCAGTGCACTTACTCGGCAGCAGATATGTTCAAGCCTTATCCGGAGAGTTGTCAGTTACCTCGCAAATTATACACTTTGGTGTGCCGGAAGAAGGACCTTTCGATGTGTATGCCGCTTTTATCGGCGGAGATCCAGCTATAATGTATGGAGTTCATAAAGGGAATACCTATGAACTCCATTCCGGAGGCATCGTCGGTGTTGACGATGACGCGAATGGTCAATCACGTCCCGGTGATTTTAACATCGAAATAAAATGTTTCCCAACGCCTACCAACAGCAGGGTCAATATTGAAGTTACCGCCGATATTAAAAGCGATGTGGTACTCGATATGTATAATATCAGGGGACAAAAAGTGCGTAATATTAATATGGGTCCGGTGCGGACAACCGCCATTGAGTCAATCGATGTTTCTGACCTGTCCTCCGGAATCTACTTCGTTCGACCCGAAGGGGCCGAAAGGACATCTTCCGGTAAGTTTGTACTACTCAAATAGGAATATCCGCGATTGGAGATTTTGTTTCCAGGCCCTCTTTGTTATATCCAGAGAGGGCTTTGTCTTTTATGTTATTTTTCCATTTAGCTCTCCTTTTTTAACAAATATCATAATTAACGGTAAATAATAACTAATTCGCGGTATTTTAAATTGACGGAATTATCATTTGCGTTATATTACGTTCAGTAGAATAACCGGTCAGGGTCAAATGAATTCTGAAGCAAAACTTTTATCCCGCCAGCCTTGCGCGTTTAAAGGAATAACCTTTTCCCGGGAGGGCGTATGTTTTTAATAATACTTTTGCTTATATTATTACCATCAACCGCTATGGCTGAAACATATTTCGTAGATGTCGCCGAGTCCGTTGGATTAGCTGTTTATGCCAATGCCAGGGGAACTGCCGTGCTTGATGCTAATAACGACGGATACGAGGATATCATGGTTATGAGCCATAACACCCAGAACTACCTTTTTATTAATCACGGTGGTGCCCATTTCGTTGAAGAATCGTCTATCTGGGGAGTTAATCAATCGAATAGAAACGGTGAATCGGTTTGTGTGGCAGATGTTAATAATGATGGTTATCATGACCTGCTTTGTGTAAACTCGGATGCTTCTCTACCTTTCCTGTATCTTAATGTTGCCGGTGAAGAGTTTACGGAAATTGCTGAATATGCAGGTTTACATTACGCGCCGGGTGGTGGAATTTCCGGCAGTTTCGTGGCTGTAACCGGGAAATCGATGTTGGATGTTTTCGTTAGCAATCGTTATTTCGCTCACAATGGGAACTTGCAGTATTTGGATATTACGGGAGAAATCGGATTGAGCGGTTGTAGTGATATATTCGCGCCGGTATTTATCGATATAGACGGCGATATCGATATGGACTTATATCTCGCTCAAAACCATAGCTCACCGGGGCACCTTTTCAGGCTCGTAGATTCCTCTTATGTCGACATAACCAGCAATAACAGTAATGGCGCTTTTCCAAAAGGCGAAGGAATTGCGTTCGGTGATTATGACAACGATGGCGACCCGGATCTATATATCGGCGCGGGATATGATGAACCATGCTACCTGTTTCGCAATGACGGCACCGGCTATTTCGAGGATGTATCCGAAGAGTCTGGCACCAACGGTACCCCCTATTGCCGTTGCTCCACATGGGGCGACCTGGACCACGATGGCGATCTGGACCTTTATGTAGTGGTAGTCGAAGATAGAAGGGACTACTTATACATCAATCAAAACGATGGAACATTCATTGACCAGAGTTCTGATTTGGGGGTCGATGTAATATCTGAAGGCCTGGGAGCGGCGTTTCTTGATTATGATTTGGATGGCGACCTGGATATTTTCGTTACCGGGCTCGATGAATTCCGTTGCAGGCTGTACCGCAACGAAACCAATAATGATAATTACCTGAAAATACGTATTGTTGGACCCGCTAATAACAGGTTCGGGGTTGGCGCGGTTGTTTACCTGTATGAGGGCGGTCACATGGGAGACCCAATGTACTTGCTGGGTTCGCGTTATGTTCAATCGCTTTCCGGCTTGATGTCCACCACTTCCCAAATAGTCCATTTCGGTGTTCCCGGAGATGGACCTTTCGATGTATTCGCGGCATTTGTGAGCGGGGAACCCGGAATCCTTTACGGCGTGCACAAGGGAACAACCCAAACCCTTCACTCCGGAGGCATCGTTAATGTGGGTGATGAACCGGGTCAAATCCACCCCGGTAACTTCGACATCGGAATTAGGTGTTTCCCAACGCCTACCAACAGCAGGGTCAATATTGAAGTTACCGCCGATAGTAAAAGCGATGTGGTCCTTGATATGTATAACATCAGGGGACAGAAAGTGCGTAATATTAATGTCGGTCCGGTGCGGACAACCGCCGTTAAGTCAGTGGATGTTTCGGACCTTTCCAGCGGCATCTACTTTATCCGTCCCCACGAAACGGATAATACATCCTCCGCTAAATTTGTATTGCTTAAATAAAAATAAGTAAAATTTTAATTGCCAGGATATGAAGTTCCCATTAAATTTCAACAATGGGAACTTCAGTTGTACACCTTGCCAGACTTCGTCTATTCCTCTTTATAATTTTATTCTCATCGATAATCGGGCAAGCTGCTTTCGGCGCTGAGAACGATTGGCTTATCACCAAACCCCCGTTGATTAATAAGCTTTATGACACTCCGAACGATCATGGGAAGAGCATTAAAATCGAGTGGCTTTCCGCCGAGTATGATTCGGCTTTTATCCCGGAAGGATATATCATCCAGCGCGCGGATTCCCCGCAGGGTCCGTTTGATTCCATAGGTTTCGTTCCCATCGTGAACAATCTCTATACCGATTACGAAGATGTAATCAATAAGAAAGATTATTATTACCGCGTCGCCGTAACCGGGACAGATATAACTTCTCCGGTCGAGGGACCGGTTCAGGCATCCGGCCAATGGTTCCATACCGGTAAGACAACCACCTTTGTATTCTCCGTTGTTTTTTGCGCGATGGCTATTGCTATCCTAATATTCGCCCGGCGCGGTGTTCAGTTCTATATCCGTCCTATTGGCGGTATCAATGCTATTGACGATGCTATCGGCCGGGCTACCGAGATGGGCAAACCGATACTTTTCGTACCGGGGCTCGGCACCGCCTCGGATGTGGCTACCATAGCCGCGTTTACTATCATGGAACGGGTTGCCAAGAAAACAGCGGAATACCAGTCACGGGTTATAGTCCCCTGTTATTACCCGGAAACCATGATTGTCGCCCAGGAGGTGGTGAAATCCGCTTTTATGGATGCCGGCAGGCCGGATATGTTCAATTCGAAAAATATATTCTATGTTACCACCGACCAGTTTCCATATACAGCCGCCGTTAACGGCATAATGCTCCGCGATAAACCGGCGACAAATTTCTTTTTAGGCAAATTTTACGCCGAGTCACTTGTCCTCGCTGAGACCGGTTTCGAAGCCGGAGCTATCCAGATAGCCGGCACCGACGAGCCTATCCAGATACCGTTTTTCGTCGCCGCATGCGATTACACGCTAATCGGCGAGGAACTCTACGCCGCGTCAGCGTACCTCTCGAGAGATCCCATGCGGTTGGGAACATTGAAGGCGCAGGATTGGGGCAAGGCGATTCTCGTAGTTATTTTAGTTTTGGGAATTGTAACCGCGTCCGTCTTTGGGAGCGATTTTTTTATACGCATGCTTGATGTGAATGTGAACTGACCATGAAAAGACAACTGCCGATAGCGATAACATTCATCTGCGCGTTCATCCTGACCGTACAGTATTTCGTTCCTCACCGTTCTTTCGAGATGATGTATGAAGTCAGCAATGTCTGGCTCCAGATAATAGGCTTTTTCGCCACCCTTCTCGGTATCCTGAGTCTTGTCCTTAACCACTGGGAAAAAGTTAAATACAAACAGGAAAATTGGATCTATTCTATTGTAGCGCTGGCAGGACTGGCCGGGATGACACTGGTCGGGTTAATTGGCTCGCAGGATAATCCGGTATTCGAATGGTTATACAATTTTATCCTCTCGCCAATCCAGGCGACCATGTTTTCTTTGCTTGCTTTCTTTATCGCCTCGGCGGCCTATCGCGCCTTCCGCGCCCGCACTACAATTGCTACTATTCTACTGCTGGCGGCAATCGTGGTTATGCTCGGCAGGGTTCCTATTGGCGCTTACATCTCAGGCGGGCTTTTCCCATGGTTGGCGGATATCCTGCTTAACTACCCTAACGTCGCCGCTAAACGCGCCATAATCATGGGCGTCGGATTAGGCGCCGCGGCAACCAGTTTGAAGGTAATGCTCGGTATAGAGCGTTCATATATGGGATCTGATTAATATGACTTTTTTCGAGAAAATAACGCTAATCGATAGAAGAATTGTCTTTATTGTTATTGCCCTCGCGGTTATTATACCGCTTTTGCTCCGGGTAGATTTACCTATCAAAGTTACCCCCGAAGTTAAGAAGGTTTATGATATTATAGACGAACTCCCTCCCGGCTCGGTAATTGTTATGCCCTGCGAATACGCTCCCGACACGATGGCCGAGCTTGAACCCATGTTGTTCGCTGTATTACGCCATTGTTTCCGCAAGGATATTAAAGTTATCGGGTGCCTGTTTTTCCCCACGGGTGTGAAACTTATTGAACAGGAATTCAAGCAAATTGCCGAGGAACAGGGGGCCGTCTACGGCGAAGACTATGTTCTTCTTGGTTATCGGCCGTATCCGGCGGTGGTTATTATGTCCATGGGACAGGACTTCCGCCAGTCGTTCCCCGAAGATTACTACGGCACTTCGCTCGATGCTCTGCCGATGATGAAGGGCGTGAAAAATTACGATGATACGGAACTCGTTCTAACCATCAATGCCACCTCCGGTGTTGATTTCTGGTTAATCTATGGACGCGAACGATATGGTTTCCGCTACGCCCTCGGAGTTACCGCGGTGATGGCCGCCGATTATTACAGCTACCTTAATTCCGGTCAGGTCGAAGGGATTATTGGCGGCCTTAAAGGAGCCGCCGAATATGAAAGCCTTATCGATTATGGCGACCTGGCGACTATGGGGATGAGTATCCAATCATTCGTGCATATTGTTATTGTATTGTTTATTATTATCGGAAATGTCGGTTACTTCGCGTCCCGCGGCAAACAGAGGGGGCGGCGATGAGCTTTGATCCGGGAGTATGGCTTGCGGCAATCCTGACGCTTTGTATATTCTCTTTCCTTTATAAGGATAATCCTTTTTACAAATTTGCTGAACATTTGTCAGTGGGTGTTTCCGCCGGTTATTATCTCGTAGTCCTTATCCGCCAAACACTTATCCCGGCATTTGTGAATCCCCTGATGGCCGGCTACTGGCACGTGGTGCCTGAACTGCCCAGAAGTTTCGGTATTTTTCTCTTGATTTTTCCGGTTTTCATGGGTATATTGCTCTTTGCGAGGTTCTCCAGAAAATGGGCGTACGTTGCGCGTTATCCCATTGCTATGATCTGGGGAATCGGTTCTGGAGTGGTGATTCCATTGGTTTTGCAAAACCATGTTATCCGTCAGCTCCAGGCGACAATGGTTCCGATAACAGTTCAATCATGGGCTGACATAGGCAATCTGTTCATTGCTGTTGGCGTACTGACCGGATTGGTCTACTTTTTCTTCTCCAAGGAACACAAAGGTTTGTTTGGAGGAACCGCGAAAGTCGGTATTTGGATTCTGATGATAGGATTCGGATCCACTTTCGGCTTCACTGTTATGGCCCGTGTCTCGTTACTAATTGGCAGAATCATTTTTCTAATGAAAGACTGGCTTGGAATTATAGGTTAATCTTCGCATAATCACTCGCTCTTCCCTCGTGGAAGCTGTACTTTGAAAACTAATCTCGATTATATTTATTAAGGCTGAATTCTAAGCTTATTCATCTTAAATCAAAACAGCCGAGGTGTACTATGCCGGAACTGCCGGAAGTGGAAGTTATTGCGCGTGGGCTTGGCAAGAGGGTAAAAGGACTTACTGTATCTAAAATTCATATCAACAAACCCGAGGTCATCAAGAATGACAATCCTGATGGCATTTGTAATCTCCAGGGAAAGGTCATTGAGGAGATTTCAAGACAGGGTAAGTTTATTATCGCGCGTTTTTCCGGGGGCGGTCGAATTCTTACTCACCTGGGCATGACAGGGAAATTATTGGTTATGCCTACAGATGAGGAAATTCCTATCCATTCTCACCTCGTGTTCGAATTTATGGAAAATCATCGGCGGCTGGTCTATAATGACACCCGACGATTCGGGAAGGTTCTCTATAGTTTGAACGGCGAGGGGATAATCGAACAGGAATTATCCGAACTGGGGGGCGATCCTTTGAAGATTTCTTCGAAGAGGTTTCTTAAAATCCTGAAATCGCACAAGCGGATGATTAAACCTTTGCTTATGGACCAGCATGTTATTGCCGGAATGGGCAATATCTATGCCGATGAGTCCCTGTTCGAGGCCCGTATTCATCCACGGGTTATCAGCAGTGAACTTAGCGAGCAGGAAGGTTTAACGCTTTATCGTTCTATCCGGAAAATCCTTCGTTCCGCTATCAAGGCCGGGGGATCGACGATTAACGATTACTGCAGGGATGATGGCACTATGGGCTATTTCCAGATTAAACATCAGGTTTATGGAAAAGCCGATCAGCCATGTCCCAGATGTGGAAATACGATTTACAAAATGACAGTCGGTGGCCGTACTAGCTCTGTATGTATTAACTGTCAGAGACCCCCTGTTGTAAAACCGACTGCGCGCGTGTTTCGTGATTGCTGGTGGGGGCAATAGACCGCGTGTAACAATAAGGTGGCATTCGACCGTACCAGAGGGGGGATGCCCCTTATTGTTGATTTTTAACGGCTCGCAAGAGCCGTTTTTTTATGCCGTTGACAAATCCTCATAGATTTATGTATAATCAAATTAACTAATGCTCAATGAGCGTATTCCGCACGGAAGGAAGGGACTAAAATGGCGTTATGGAACAGACGTATAACTAAAATCGGGCTTGCCCTGGGTGGCGGTGGCGCGCGGGGGCTGGCGCATGTCGGCGTCCTCAAAATTCTCGAGGAAAACCATATCCCGATTGATATAATCTGCGGTACTTCCATGGGCGCCGTGGTCGGGGCAATGTATGCCTATGATCCCGACGCGTCCAAAGTCGAAAAAATACTCAGGGATTATTATTCCGTGCATGGCATAAAGGGCAGTTGGCTGGAGTTTCTCGCCAGGGAAAAAGAAAAGCATAAAAGCAACCTTTTCAAGGAGATGTCCAACTATGTCCAGAAACGCTACATGGGGCTTGCCGCCCTGTCGAAAATCGGATTGGAGGATGAAAAAACACTGCGAGAACCACTGGAGGACCTCCTGCCGGATGATAAAATTGAAAACATGAAAATCCCCTTCGGGGCTACAGCTATAAACTTAAGCAGTGCCAACGATGTGCTTATAAGGGGCGGCTCCATTATCGATGCCGTCTATGCTTCCTCTTCCATTCAGGGGATATTTCCACCCTTGCTGAAGAACGATGAATATTATTCCGATGGAGGACCCACTACCAATGTCCCGGTCGAAGAATGCTTTAGAATGGATGCTGATTTTGTTATTGGCGTTTACCTGCCGGTAGTCCTCGAACCGGTGGAGCGGTTTCACAATGGACTGGAAGTTATCCTGCGGGCGGATACTATCGCGGTCATGAAACTGGGTAAGCTACTCACCAGGTTCGCCGATGTTTCTATAGTTCCCGATGTCGGCCATATTCACTGGTCGGCATTCAATAAATTCGATGAATGCTATGAAGCTGGGCGGACAGCCGCCCTGGATATGATAGGGAATATAAAGAACACTATTTCTTCTTATGAATCAAAAAATAAATGGTA
>WJIJ01000193.1 GCA_014730345.1 Candidatus Zixiibacteriota bacterium
ATGTGGGGAATTCCTGGGTCATTATTATTACACCGTCGAGGATGTGAGCGGTCTCGGTCTATCGCAGGTAGCTTTATATATTGAGGTTGGTGACGTTTATCAGGTTTTTGCTCAAGGGTGTGATGAATTCCGTTTTTACAATCCCTGGGGACGTACAGGCAATGAAGTCATTTGGGGTAACCAATGGTATGAAAGAGAAAAGGTTGAAGCAATCCCAACTTCCACTTCCCTCGGTTGAAATTACCCCAATCCTTTTAATGCTACTACATCGATTCCATTTGGATTAGCTCAAGCTGGAAATGTAAGTCTGAAGATATATAATCTTTCGGGGCGGGTAGTTGATGAGTTAATCGATAGTTACCTTGATGCAGGTTCGCACGTAGTTAATTGGGATGCGTCGGCGGTTGCTTCAGGAGTTTATTTTTATAAACTCGATACCGGTAATTATACGATAACGAAGAAGATGAATTTGGTGAAATGATTAGATAATCACGCCGGTTGTTTTTCCAGCACCTCGATATCTTCCTCCGGCAGAGATCTCTTTTCATTACCTGCGGGGAATCCCGGACCGGCAATGGTCATGAATATCGCCCCCACTCCCACAAGTAGATAAAATGTTATAAACCGCCAGGCGCCGGTGATAACTGGTATAACCGCGCCCGGTATAAGCCCGCTGTATATCAAACCGAAGGACACCTCCGCGCCTCCCACCGCCCCCGGGGTGGGTATCATGGTCATGGTGGTGAACACAACCCACTGGAGGAGGAAAAACAGTATCGGGTCCGCCTGGTAGCCAAGGCCGATAACCAGCGCGCTGATAGCGCCGTAACGCCCGCACCAGCCTATCCCCCCGAGGATAGCATTGATGATGAAAGTGCCTTTGCCATTGTTCCATACGAACTTGGTAGCGGTGAAAAAGTCCGAGATGTAGTTTTTGAGCTTTTTGAGCACGCGCGATAGTACCGCCTTGATGCTGTAATCGGTCTGGCTCGCTTTTTCGCTTTTCCGCAGTCTCAACCGGTTGATGATAAGCACGGCAATCAGTAAAGCGACCACTCCTAACGCCACCAACGGGAGATATTCGAGCAGGGCATCGGCCGCTTTTAAGACATATTCATTGTCCCATGCCCGGGTAATAACCAACGCCAGCGGAAGGGCAATCCCGAAGAAAACCCCGTCCTCCAGGGAACCGAGAAGCATGGTCAATGTTGCCTGCCCGGGGGTAAAGCCGTACTTTATGAGGAAGAATAATTTAACATAACCGCCGCCGACCATAGTGGGAGTAGCCGCGCTGCCGATTTCGGCGGCGATCGTAGATTTTAACGCCCGCGATGAACTGAGCTTACACCCGTAAACCCGGCTCCATAACCATGTCCTGATCGAATTGGTAATCCAGGGCATGAAAACCATAACAGCCGCCAGGAAAAGGTAACTCAGTTTATAATTGGTGAGGTTGTTCAGTATCTCGGGTTCGCTGGCGGCGAATATATAAATCACATTGCCGGCGATAGCGGCGGGGATAAGTATGGATAGGATTTTGAGAATACGGCTGAAGTTGAATTCGTTGACTTTGGTGATTATATATTTGGCGGTCATATCAACATCTCAGTTTAATGCCCGTTCCCGTTGCCGTTTCGTAAAAGCTCTTCGAAGAGTTCGTTGTAGCGCTTTACTATCGAAGCTATAGAAAACGCGCTGGCGGTATACTTCCGGGCTCTCTTTCCCAGTTCGCTGAGGGTGTCCGGATTATCTATGAGCGACTTGATAGTCCCGGCCATTTTTTTGATATCGCCTTCGGGAATGCAGTAGCCGTTTTCACCGTCGATTACCGCGTCGGTGATCCCTTCGATTCCGGTGGCGATAACCGGTACTCCCCGCACCGCCGCCTCCAGCGCAACAATACCGAACCCTTCCATATCGCCATCAATCGTCCGGTTAGGCAGTATGAACAGGTCGCTGACCGCGTAGAGCTGGTTGCGAAGCTCCTCGGATACGCCGTTGAAGTAATATACCCGCGGATGACCGCTGAGTTCAACCAGCCGGTCATGGACGGTGTAGCATCCGGAAGCAAGAGACAGGATGTGATGTAAGTCCCTGCCTATGATATTCTTAGAAACCCCCAGCCATTTCGGCGTTTTCGGTTTGGGACCTGCGGCTATATAGACATAATCCTCGGGTAAATGAGGAAACACATTTTCTATGAATTGGTCGAATCCTTTGCGCTTCAATGGCCTTCCCAGGCTGAAAAGCACTTTCTTCCCCCTCAGGTCGGCGCCGGTCTGCGACTCTATTTTTTGATAAAGCTCTTCGTTTTTTTCGATATGGAAATCAACTTCTTCGGCGGCATTAGGGATAATTCTTATTCTTTCGGGATTAACTCCCCGCTTGATAACCTGTTTGGCGGTAGCCCTGCTTACGCATACCACATGGTCAATCGATTGCAGGGCGGCGGGCAGGCGCTTTTGATACCACGGCAGGGGAAGGATTATATCCAGCCCGTGGACAGTAGCAACAACCTTTTTGTTGGAATGGTTGCTTATCTTGGCGCCTACAAACGATGTTACCGCGTCATCGCAGTGCACCAAATGCGCGCCGTTGCGCACCGATTTGTGGTAAAACATGGGAAATGAGAACGGCGCTCCCCATTCGGGCCCTTTCCAATTGAACATTTCCACGAAGTAAGATTTTGCCAGGCCGTCACTTAAACGCGCGCTATGCCTTTGCACTCCCCCGATGCTCTCCGGAGGTTTGCGTACGAGGAATATTACATGTTTTTTCGATTTATCAATTATTGTCGTATTCGGCTTTTCAAAAGCAGTCTCCGGCGCGCTCCCACAATCGCCCGGGTCATAGTCAATTACCTTATAGGGCAAAGTATCCCCCTGCTCTTTCGTCGCGTATTTTATTATACTGTCTTATCAATGAACGAGCTCTTTTTAACTAAAACTAAACTGCAAATATTATATCCTTAAAATTAGCGTTATAATAAAATAGTGTTAGTATTTCGTTAAGTTATTGTCCTGAAAGCAAGTATTATCACTATTAAAGCAAGGGGGCAAAAATATATGAATCTTTAAGTATTTTCAAGAGTAAAAGTGAAAAAGAGTAACATTAATCCTGTGGCTGTAGGAGGCCATTATGAAAAAAGCGTTAATGTCCCTTGGAATATTCCTGATTCTCTCAGGAACCGCTCTGGCCGATGGTTTCATAATCCCAAGGCCGGAACCATGGTTGCCCCCCAAAGCCCTTGTGGACGTGAAATATCATCATGTCTACGCTACAATCAATGACCCTACAGCATCGACGAGGATAGAACAGGCTTTCGTAAATCCTCATGGACGTGCTATTGAAGCCGATTACATATTTCCAATTCCCGAAAACGCGGCCATAAGCAGGTTCACCGCCTATGTAGGCGATCGGAAAATGGAAGCGGAACTGCTCGATGCAGATGATGCCCGCCGTATCTATGAGGATATCGTCAGGAAACGCAAGGACCCGGCATTGCTCGAGTATGCCGGAAGGGGTATTTACAGGCTACGGATTTTTCCTATGCCCCCTGATAAAGAAGTACGCGTAGTAATAGAATACGACCAAACGCTGAAAAGTGATAATGGCACCGTGGAATACCTGTATCCGCTTAACACAGAAAAATATTCCCGGAAAAATCTCGAAACTTGCAAGGTGGAAGTGGAAATTGAGTCTTTCGAGGATGTCGGGGCAGTCTATTGCGCGTCCCATGAGATTAAAACCGAACGTAAAGGCGATAAGAGCGCGCGCGTGGTTTATTCGGATGAAGATGTTAAACCCGACCAGGATTTCCTGCTGTATTTCACACGCCAGAACAGCGATTTCGGTTTTCACCTGTTAAGCTATAAGGAAAACTCCCGTGATGACGGTTTCTTCCTCGGAATCTTATCGCCGCCCCTCGACAATGACCGGAAGGAAGTTGATAAAAATGTAATATTCGTCCTGGATACATCCGGGAGTATGCGCGGCGAGAAAATCGAACAGGCAAAAAACGCGTTGAAATACTGCCTGCGCGGATTGAACCGCGGTGATGATTTCAATATTATCGCTTATTCGGACGCGGTGCGTCCGTACCAGGATGATTTGATACGGGCAAGCCGGAACGAAATCGAAGAGGCGGTTGAGTATGTCTCCTCGATGCGCGACAACGGCGGGACTAACATTTATGACGCCCTCGACAGGGCATGCCGTTCAATTCCTGATGACGGCGACCCTACTTATGTGATATTTCTTACCGACGGCTTGCCGACAGTGGGCAACACCGACATGGAATCGATAATTAAGAACACCACTAAGATGAACGAAGGCCGGGCGAGACTTTTCGTTTTCGGCGTTGGTTACGATGTCAACGCCCACCTGCTTGACCGGCTTGCCCAGGAGAACAGGGGCGCGCCGGAGTATGTGCTTCCAGAGGAGGATATCGAGGTCAAGGTATCACGCATGTTCTCCAAGATCAGCTACCCGGCGTTAACCGATATTAATCTCAAATTCAGCGGTGTTAATATCGAATATGTCTACCCCGAACCGGTTCCCGACCTTTTTTACGGGTCCGAAATCATAGTCACCGGCCGTTTTGATGATACCGGAAAATCAAGCGCTGTAGTTACCGGCAAATCCGGTGATAGAAATGTCAACCATAAATACCCGGTACAATTCAGTGCGGGTAACTCAAAAGATGACTTCATCGCCCTGTTGTGGGCTAACCGCCGCATAGGCTACCTGCTTCAACAGATGAGACTTCACGGAACCTCCGATGAACTCCTCGATGAAGTTGTTGAGTTGTCCAAGAAATATGGTATCCTTACCGAATACACGTCATTTTTGGTTACCGGCAACGAGGATATGATGGCCGAGGAGATTATGCGGGAATCACCATTGTTTTTGAAAAAGTTACTCGCCGACAATATGGAAGTTCTTTCCGCGCCGCGATCCGGTCGTTCCGCGGTTACCCAATCGAAGGGACTGGGAATGCAACAGGGCATGACCCAGAATAAACGCGCCGGGTATGTTATGATAGAAGGACAGGAGAGGGATTACGGCGAACGCGTTACCCAGGTCGGCGCACAGGGATTTTTCAACTCTTCCGGCAACTGGATACAGGCCGATATTGCCGATAAGGATGTGGATATGCGCATCCAGCGTTTTTCCGAGGCGTATTTCCAGCTTATCGAAAACGATCCCTCGCTTGGACGTTACCTCTCCCTCGGCGATGAGGTCCGCTTGAAAGTGGGCAACCAGATTATCCAGATAAGCGAGGATGGCAAGGAACGCTTGAGCAGTAATGAATTGAGGATGTTATTCGGGAGCTGATGATTCGGCAACTTATCTGTTGCCGGAAGGCGGTTCTTTGCCCAGTATGGATATTATACGCGGCAGACTAACTAAGTCTGCCGCGTTTTTTTGATGAGATTTTCTACTTTACCAAAACCATCTTTCTGGTAAACACTTCACCGCCCGTTGTCAGCCTGTAGAAATACGTCCCCGAGCTGAAGGCATCGGCATGCCAGCTTATATTGTGATAACCGGCGGTCATCGAAGAGTTGACAAGTGTCTCCACCAATTGCCCCTGTATATTGTAAACCTCCAGGCTTACATCGGAATCCTCGGCGAGAACCATCTCAATAGTTGTCGACGCGTTGAACGGATTCGGGTAGTTTCCAATCAATTCAGTGCGCGCCGGGAGGTTTTCTGTTCGGCTGTCGAACCAGCCGGCCAGGTTCCAGCCGCTTGCTTCGCCAAGCAGGGGAGCGGTTACTGTGAACTCGAAATAAGCAGAATCGAAAAATACCGAATTATAAGATGCGTAAGAGATATAGTTATACGTACCCGCGGGGGCGAAAACCGGAACATCCTGCCTTACCCCCGGTACCGTTATATTCTGCCCGGGAGCGAGCGGGATATTATTGAACTCCTGCACCGGTCCATAAAGAACGCCGCCTGGTAATCCGACCATAACTTCGACATCGCAATCGATCTGATAGGTGTAAATGTTATCCAGCACTCCGGTGAATCTGAAAAACCCGCCCGCCGGTACCGTAACCGGGGGATTATTGGGAATCATATTGATATCGACCAGCGATGGTTCCCGGCAGGTTTGGCGGTAGTCCGCGTTGTTGGCGGTAAGCATTATATATTGAAATTCGTTCCAGGAATCTCCGCTTCCTTTCAACCGGTAATCAAGGTAGGGGAGCAGATACTGGTTAACTATATCATGTTGCTGTTGCCGGTTCAAATCGGGTGAAGGGCAGAATATCTCGCCCAAACTGCAGTTGAAATTGTAATTAGCGAACTGGCAATGGCTCGCGCCATAGATTTCCAGCAGTGTTTTACAGTCGGATGCCAGCGCGTTGTGAATCGGGATTTGATGGTCTTCCGGAGGAGTAACGCAGTCATCATCGCCGGCAAACATCAGCGAGGGCATATCGATATTAGCCGCCGCCTGGATTGCGGAGGGGTTGGTCTCCGCCGCGGCCAGCGTGGCAATTGTGGTTATGTCCGGTTTAGATTCGGCCGCAAGGTAACTCGCGCCTCCGCCCATTGAATGCCCCATCACCGCGGATGTTGTCCCCACCTTGTTGTAAAAGGGCGATGCCGGGTTCGCGCCTTCAGCCTGAAGTTTTTCTATCAAAAACGCAAGGTCAAGTCCCAAAGCAAGATGGTCCGGAGACAGGTCGCCTTCGGTGCGCGGGAAAGCCATTATATAACCGTTTGGAACTACGGCGCTCCAGATATTTTCATACGCGCTCCATACCATCAAAAACCCATGGCCGAATGAGATTACCGGAAATCCATCAGGACCGGGATCGGCTACCGGCACATTTTCGCCTCCGGTGTCCGCCGGATAATAAAGTTCAGTAAGTATTTCACGGTTGTTCCGGTCAGGATCCGTATAGGTAACCGTCCGGTGGCCGATTTCAAAACCAAAAACTGCGCTGGAAATGGAAACCAGAAATACAAGGAAAAGCGCCGAAACAAATATTTTTTTCTTGTTCATACGTTTACTCCTAATGGCTTTTGTTAAAAATTTTGTCCAAGACATTTTGATTCTCAAAACGGAAAAAACCGAGGTGTTCTATCGCGTCAATATACTATAGAACCTTTAAATTTCCTAACTCTTTCGAATGCGTATTTGTTGCGGGTTTAAGGAAAATAAAGCGGTGAAATTTAAACTTCGATTACTGTTTTTCCAATAGCGCCGTACTGCTTCGAGCCACCTGCGGACTGTCTATTTTATTGAAGCCGGCTTCTTTGGCGATTGCCAGCGTCGATTCAAACTCCGAAGCGCTGACATGCCCGCTGGGTTCGGCTACAAGAAGGTATCCTCCGGGTGCAAGCGAGCTGTGCACTTCTCTAAACAGTTTAAGCTGGTCAGGTACTTCGTGCACAACATGCATTGCCAGGGCGAAATTTACTTTGCCGGCGATATCGTCGACGCAAAGCGTATCGGATATACAATTACGTGTTTCTATCCTGTCGGCGATATTTAACCTTTTCGCCCGTTTGTTAAGCCCACGAAGCATCTTTTCCTGCAAATCAACGGCATATACCTTGCCTCCATCCCCCACTATCTCCGCGGCCGCTATGGAATACAAACCCATGCCGCAACCTATATCCAGCACGGTCATCCCCTTTTTGAGGTATGGCTTCAATGTCTTGTCCGGTTTCCGCAAAAAGCGCATTATTGGGTTATCAAGGAAGTAACCATACCACCATGGGCAAACGCTGTGTTTATTCTCCGGCATAATATCTCCAAATCTTCTGGTTATTAAAGAATTTAAATATATAACCGCGCTACTGATTTGCAAGGAGATAATCCTCATGATTGTAACGCGCTGTATTACCTTTAATTAAATCCGCAATAATATTGATTGCGGAAAAAAATATAATCCCGAGTGAAACAATAAGATTATTTTTACGTCAATTATACTAAGTGAAAATGAAAATCATTGTCAAATATGAAGGATTGAAATTAAAGAAAAGGAGCGATAAGATGAGAAAGATTTTAAACATTGCATTAGCGCTTGTAGTTGTGGCATCGCTGAACACCGCTTTATATAACCATGCCCACTCGGAAGTCGATAACGACGAGTACCTCGATAGAATTCCGCAGGAACCAGTAAGTATTCTTGATGATAAACGGGACCTCCCCAGGGGTTTGCCGGTTCACGAGAATAAATTCGACCAGCCCGGTCTGCCTGTGGAGGAATATTTCGACCGAGCCGGAAATGGGCATAATGCCGGCGAAATCCCTGAAAAGCCGTTTTTACTTAGGAACTACCCAAATCCTTTCAACGCTTCAACCACTATCAGCTTTGACCTTACCGTTGGAAGCGATGTGAAATTAGAGGTTTACAATATAAAGGGCCAGAAGGTAGCCGAACTCGTTGATGATTTCATGCCCTCCGGCAATCACCAGTTGCTTTGGAACGCGGAGGACAACTCAAGCGGAGTTTACTTTTACAAGTTGAAGGCCGGTCGGCAGTCAGTAACAAAAAGCATGACACTAATGAAATAGTCTCGACTCCAGCCCAAAAAACGCCGCCCGACAATATCCCGGGCGGCGTTTTCAATTTCGAAGGTATTTTTTATTAAGCCTTTTGTTCTTTCTCCGTTTTGCTCTCGCTTTTGACCAAACGCGCTTTATCGAAATTGGTTATATTGAGAGCCCCTAAAAACCTTTTGAGTATCAGTTCTTCGAGTTCCTTTTTCTCCTTGGCGTTTAAATCCTTACATGGTATCTGTCCGCCGGCCATGGTATGGTGCCCGCCGCCCGTGCCTTTATCCTTTACGATTCGGCTCATCACTTTCCCCGCGTTGCCGTCGGTTTCCGCCGTTCTAATAGATAAAAGTATCTGCCCATTGTAGAATCCATAGCAAAGGGTCCAGGTGGCGTCCTCATCGCGTAATGTCAAGTCGGCTATTTCACCGATTATATCCGGTATATCAATTTGACCGATATTGGATACAATCGCCCGGCCATAGACCCAGGCGTTACTCAGAGCCGCTTCCAGCATCCGGAAGTAAGACCTCGGAGTGCGCGCTACCTGAATATCCCGTAATACCTTTTTGTTCACCTGCGGGTAAAGCTCAAGGTAGGCTTCGATATCTTCCTTGCTTGACTCCCGGCCCAAATCCTGGGTGTCCGAACGTATGCCGTAAAGCAGGGCTGTAGCGATTTTCATCTCGATTTCAATACCAGCCATTTTGAGATATTCAAAGAGAATCGTAGAACATGCTCCGTACCGGCTCCTTACATCCGTAAATGGAACACTGCGGGTCGCGCGTTTTATAGGATGGTGATCTATGACGATATCCGGCGTTACAGTATCAGGGAGGTCGTTATTGCCCGTTGACGGCTGTGTATCCACCAGCGCGATCAAGTCGTATTTTTCTATATCCAATTTATCGATTGTATGATACGGCAAGTGAAGGTATTTAGCCAGGGTGCGGTTTTCCGCGCGCCCGACGATTCCTCCGCTGGTTACCGTGCACTGGATGCCATCGGTGTTACGAGCTATCTCGCGCAATGCCGCCGCCGATGCCAGCGCGTCCGGATCCGGGTAGTTCTGCATAACAACCAGCAGGGTTTTCTTCCCCTTTAAAACATCTTTGAGCTGATTTAGTTTTTGAGCGTTTTTCTCCATTTTCCAATAGAAACAGAATAGTTTTTCCCTGTCAATATAATAAATAACAAATGATTTATGAATAGGAATACGTATGGGATTGTTCCCATAGC
>WJIJ01000194.1 GCA_014730345.1 Candidatus Zixiibacteriota bacterium
CGCTATGGGAGCTTCCCGGAACTTCGAGGAATGGCGCGCTCCCGGTGGAGGAATTCATGCCCACATGATAACCCTGATCAATGAATTCTCATGCTCGGACGGCGATTATTTCCCGCATTTCTTCCGCGAATATGAACTCGGTCCCCTGGTCGGAAAACGTACCTGGGGGGGAATTGTCGGTATAGCCGGATACCGCCCGCTCATCGATGGCGGTTACTATACAGTGCCCCAGTTCACCAGTTACAGCCTCGAAGGCGAGTGGCTTATCGAGAACGAAGGCGTTATCCCTGATATCGAAGTCGATAATCCTCCGGATAGAATGGCCCGCGGATATGATGATCAGCTCGATTGGGCAATTAATGACATTCTCGAGAAGCTGAAAAATGATCCGAAAAAACTGCCGGAGAGACCAGGTCCCCCCGAGGAAAGGTAGAAGCTCAGGATTAAAAGGTGTGTAAAACGGCGTGCCGGTGAACGGCCGCCGTTTTTGTGTTTTGGGGGCACGAACCTGGAATTAATTTCCTTACGTTAATCGGTTATTACGCTTGACGTTGGTAATTGGTCTCGCTATATTCATAATTGCCAACACGACTTGCTTCCGCGATTATTAATACTACTAAATCTATTCCGCAGATTGTATTTTATAACCTCTCTAAAAAGGAGTTAAAATTGATAAACAGTAAGGATGCTAATCCTCAACCCTCTCTAAGGGCAAAAGGCGATTTGATATGGAGCCAATCTTATCTCGCGGGTACGTTGAATCCCGTCGTTGGTAAAGCAAAACCCCTCGGCGGTACCGAAGTACGTTGTCTCGCGGAATTCGACGGCGATATTTATGCTGGAACCGGAATGTGGATGGATGAACTTATATGCTGTCCGAATACCCCCGCCGCGCAGGTTCTCCGTCTTGACGGCAACCAGTGGGGGGAAGAGCTGGAATTAGGCGGTGAAGAAGTTACATTTGAAGGCCTGAAGCGGCAAATCGTTGTAAGTTGCATGTCAACTGTTGAAGTAGATGGAGACGACAAATATCTACTCGTTGGTTCCGCCGACCGTTATCGGGGAGTTAGATTATTCTATAGAAAGAAAACCGCAGAGGGAAGCGATTGGGGAGTTTCGGTAATTTTGCCAACTGAGGAAAACCTCCGCGACCTTACCCATACCAGGAGCGTTGTCCATTACCGCGACAGCGAAACTCGGGAAAATAAAATAATAGCTGGTCTGAGCAACGGCAAAGGATTTTGGAGCGTTAACCTGGCCGACCTCGAGAACGGTACCGCGTGGACTAAAGAACCCGTGGCAGTCGGGGAAGAGATTGGAGAATGGGATAGGGTAATGGCGATGGCTAAAGCCGTAACACCTCACGGCGAACGTCTTTTCGCGGTCGCCTGCGGAAAGGTATACCGCCGCAAGGACGGGGCGTCGCCCGAATGGAAGCTGATTGGACGACTGGAAATTGAAAAATGCGACCAGGATCCCGGAGAGCTGGGATTTCGAGGCTTGACTGCTGTCCCCGGGACCTCTGAAAATGAAAACTATCTTCTCGCCGCGTTTGAAGGTTCGATTAATCCCGGGATTTATGTTATTAAGAATATCGCCGGGGATGAAGCGCAAATTATACTTGAAAAACCGTTGTATAATATCCTTGATAATTCACCCGCTTATGGAAGTTACTGGCAGAGCAAAAACAAGGGGTATTCAATTATCGCTTATAATCGCATGACCCCCTGCGTACTGCCCTTTAATGGACGTAAAGCGCTTTTAATGGGTATAGAAGTATATACCGGAGCCGGCGATTCATGGAATGGTTGGGAAAAGGGCGGCTGGTTTATTGCCAGGGAAGTAAGCGAAACATACAGCCCTAATCCGGTTTATTATCTCGGCAAGATTGATAATTCTCAGGGTAAATTCATATATCCCCTAATTGCCGTCAGGGACATTCTTGTTCAATCCGGCCCGAATCCCATGATAGACTTTACCATGTATCACGCGGGATTCGATGCCAACAGGAATTACTGCCATAATACCGGTTGGATTTACAAAGGAGATTGGCAGGCGAAAGTAGATGAAGATGACCCCGTCGATGATTTTTAGTCCCACGCATCCCGGTTAGAGCTTTATTCAAAATACCCCAAAAAAATAGGGCGTCGGGGAGACGCCCTTTTTGGGTCACGCTGCTTCTGTTGAGGAGAGTATTATTTCCTGCGGAGTCTTCTTACTAATCCCATGCCGAGGATTCCGGTACCCATCAACAACATTGTGGCTGGTTCAGGGACTGGGTCAGTGCTGGTGTCATCGAAGAATACGCTGTTGATGCGGATATTGGCATCTACGGGAATTTCTCCGTCAGTGTTGTAGTAATCGTTTAACCACGAGTAGCGGAAACTGTAGTAACCATCTTCTTCAATATCGATATTGAAGTAACCGTTGTTAATCTCGGTTTCGTTGGCTTCGATTCGCATCGTCTGCCCGTTGAAACTGTTGGCTACCAGGAAACCATCATATTCGCTTCCGTCGCCGATATAACCCCAGTTAGAAACGTTTAGGCCGACATTCCAGTTTCCAGCGGTCAAGTATGTCTCGTACTCGATCCATCCGTACTCCGGGCCATGCTGGTTCGAAAAGGGAGTAGCTATCTCGGTGCCAAGCACCCACCAGGTGCTCGTGGAAGAAATGTCGCTGTACTGACGGCCCATCATGGTGATATCAGCGCCGTGATAGATCAACGCTTCGGCATTGCCTGCGCCGATCGAAAGCGCGGATAGCATCATTATTGCCATCAGTATCAAGTATTTTTTCATTTTGCCTCCTATATAGTAGAATGCTGTTGGTTTGAAATTTTCTGGTTTGGTTTTTATTTTACGCAACGCTAATACCAATAGTAGAGAAAAATGCTAAATTGTAAAAATCGTAAGACATTATCATTCAATCGGATATGGGTGTGCATGATGTGCGCAAAGCCCTTCTTACAAAATTTATGTAATTGCTCGCATTTCTTACGTTATTCTTTCCCATATAGTGCATTTCTTTTCATAGAGATTTGTTAATTTTTGATTAATATATCTTAAGATTGTGGGCAAAATTTGAGCACCTGCCGATATAGGTTGTGAACGACGGTTTTAGCCAAGGAGTGATTATGTATACCGATACTCAACAGGTTCAACCTTATGTACGCCTCGGGTCGGCAATACTGCCGCCGGCGCAAATGAGGCTGTGCGGCGAAGAGTTTAAGGATGACGCTTACTACCTCGAATCAACCCGCAAAGAAGCCCAGAAGTTGATTGATCGCTGTGGTTTAAGCATCAACAGCAGTATCCTCGATGTGGGTTGCGGCGTTGGCAGGTTGGCTACGGGATTGATTGAAGCACTGGGAACTGTCCGTAAATACAGGGGAATCGATGTTATGCCCGGTTACGTACAATGGTGCAGGATGTATATTTCTTCTCAACATCCATCTTTCCAGTTTATGCACCTGAACATGGCCAATGACCGCTACAATCCCGGAGGCATGGTCATAGATGAAAATTTCAAGTTCCCGTTCGATGATGATGAATTCGATTTGATTTACCTCTATTCCGTTTTCTCTCACATGGATAAAGAGGACGTACGCAACTACTTGCGGGATTTCTACCGCATATTAAAACCAGACGGAAAAATATTTTTTACTACTTTCGTTGAGGAAAATGTACCTGACTTTACGGTGAATCCCGAAGGTTACCGTATGAACTGGAATGGCGCCCTTCATTGCGTACGATTTGACAAATCCTATTTAGAGAAAATGTTGGATGAAACCGGTTTCCGCCTGGATCTTTTCGACTATGAAAAGGAAACTGACGGACAGAGCGGATTATACATCTCTCATAAAAATAGTTAATCCCCAAAACGCGGCATTCACCTCCCGTTTTGGTTTTAGCCCCGGTTTAATTATCGGGGCTATTCTTTTCCGTAACTGTTCAATTCCTCTTTAAGATAAATCTCTATCCCGTTGTTACATCCGTGTTGCTGATAATATATAAAACTAACCACGATTGCCCTCGATTATCAAAAAAACATCAATCACCTCCTATTTCACCATAACCATCTTCCTGCTTAATATTACTTTGCCGGTGGTCAGTTTGTAAAAATAAACGCCGGACGCATAACCGATAGCGTCCCATGGCAACTTATGACTTCCCGCTTCCAAGCG
>WJIJ01000195.1 GCA_014730345.1 Candidatus Zixiibacteriota bacterium
CACCGCTGAAAAGGATATCGCTATCAGTGTTCATACCGCTGACTGCCTGCCTATATTAGTTTATCATCCGGATGGATTTATCGCGGCGGTACACGCTGGCTGGCGTGGTACATTGCAAAAAATCGCATTGAAAACTGCATCGGCGATGGCGGAAGATTTCGGTATCCGTTTAAATGACCTAAAATTCGTATTTATGCCCGCCATCCGCGGATGTTGTTATGAAGTTGGCGCAGAAGTAGCCGTCTTTTTCGAAAACAGGGGATATAACGATAAGGGAGAGCTCTACATCGATGTAACTCTCGAAAACATCGCCCAGCTAAGGGATTTTGGGATACCCGGTGAAAATATCACGGTTATACCCATCTGTACAAATTGTTTCAACGGTTTTGATTTTCCATCATTCCGCAAGGAGGGTCTGCTTATCAGGAGGTCGGTGAATTTTATCGCCTGTCAATCATAAAGCTTGACATTTAGGCTGTTCTATTTTATTAAGGTTAACTTATAAAGAACTACATTGCAGGAGGATTTATCAATGAGAATTGCCGCGATAACTTTAGTTGCTTTGTTGCTTTCCGCCGTTAATTCATTCGCTATCACCGGACTGGGAATCGGTGTTCGCGGTGGATATATTACCGGACTGGATATGGGCGGTATTGAAGATGGCGTAAAACTTTTAGATCCTAACGCCGAAGTCGATGACCAGATGACTATGGTCGGCGCTCATCTTAGAGTAGGTACCTTGCCTATAATCGATTTTGATATCGCCGCGGAATACGCGTGGAAGAACATGGAACTCTATGATGATTACAAGCTGGACTTCAAAATACTGGCCGTTACCGCTACCGGCTTTTATAAAATCCTCCCGACGCCGATGATAACACCGTATGTCGGTCTTGGAGTTGGCTCGTACACATTAACTTATGACATAAAAACCCCGGCGGGTTCAACGCCGGTTTTCGATCCCGACAAAACTACCAAGTTCGGGTATCACGGGGTAATCGGAGCGAAAATAAAACCTCCCATGTTTCCGTTAGGATTTTTCGCCCGCTACCGGTACACTTACATCAGTACCGAGGATGATGCGACCAAGTTCAGCACGATTCTGGTGGGGGCGACATTCAGTTTGCCTTAATCAGAAGGATTATATATATGAACAACAAAGTATTAATGTTTTTATTATTAATTTTTTCGCTCCTTTCATTCGCACAAACGGCAAACGCTCAATTCACGGGGCAATTGTCGACTGCTGAAAACATGCGAAAGGGGCGAATGATGTATGGCGGGTTTTTGGGTATTTACGATGACATTTCGCCAGCCGTTTTCGGACAGGTTAGACGCGGTTTCGGACTCGATATCGACGCCGGCGCGAGATTTGGTTTTATAAGCATCGACGCTGGGAGAGACGATGATGAAACCGGGGTTTTGGTTGGAGGCGATGCTAAGTTTAGAATTCTGGATAATCAAACCGGGGATGCTTTCGATCTTAGCGCGGGTCCGGCTTTGGAGGCCGCTATAACTTCCGATTTCTCGATTTTCACCGTTGGTGGAAATTTAATAGGCTCCATGAAATTCATTAGCCAGTCCGGATTAATAATAACTCCTTACGGTAGATTTTCGCTTAGATTTCAAAACGTAAGCTGGGACAATGATAAATTTGACCGGGGGTTGGATGACAATTCAGATTCATCGCTGGAATTCAGCGTATCTTTGGGATCAGCTTTTACTGTTTCGGACGAAGTTCATTTACTTGGCGAAGTTCAGCTCGCAGATGATTTCCTTGGATTTATAGCCGGCATTAATTACGGCGGATAGCTGCTAAACGGAGTAGGGTTGACTTTAATTCAAGCGTTAATTCTCGGTATTGTTCAGGGACTTACTGAGTTTTTGCCGGTTTCCAGTTCAGGGCATCTGGTAATCTTCGAACACCTGCTTGATACCCATTTAGAAAACATAAACTTTGATGTGTTCGTTCATACGGGGACATTGCTGGCGGTGCTTGTTTTCTACCGGAGGCAGTTGATTAGCCTAACTGGACGATTCTTTAAAACCCCTTTTGATTTTGGCGAAAAAGGCAGGGAAGAGGATGCCGGAAGCGTGCCGGTTCGCTGGGTATGGTTTATCGTTCTGGGTACTATCCCGGCGGTGATTATAGGCCTGGGATTCGAAGACGCGATAACATCGATATTCAAAAATGTGAAACTCGTTGGCGGAGTATTAATTGCCTGTGGAGTTATCCTCATCAGCACCGGATTCGCTAAGAAAGGCTCCAACAGCATTGGTTTGTGGCATGCGATTATTATAGGTCTCGCCCAGGCTATGGCCATAACTCCGGGTTTATCACGCTCCGGTATGACTATCTCCGCCGGTTTATTCATGAAAATAGATCCCAGAAAAGCGGCGGATTTCTCCTTTTTGCTCTCAATTCCCGCGGTAGCCGGCGCGACAATACTCAAAATTTCCGATGTAGTCGCTTCGCCTCCGCATAACGGTGAAGTGACCAACTATATTATCGGCGGTACCAGCGCTTTTATCGTCGGTTATGCCTGTATCGCCTGGTTATTGCACCTGGTTAAAAGGGGAAAGTTTTTCTACTTCGGTATTTATTGCGGAGCCGCCGGACTCATTTCAATACTTTTTATTAGCTGATGGCTAATCCTCCTAAAATCCTGGTAATAAGATACAGCTCTCTTGGAGATGTCGTTCTAACAAGCGCCCCGATACTAAATCTACGCAGAAAATACGCCGATTCCGAAATATATCTAACTACCAAATCCCAGTACGAGGAAGTAATTAAGCTGTTCCCCGAATTGAATGGTTATATTTTATACCCCGAACCGGGTACCTTAAAATCGGTTATTTCCTATTTGAACCGGATTAGGAGACAAAAATTTGATATGATTATTGATTTGCATA
>WJIJ01000196.1 GCA_014730345.1 Candidatus Zixiibacteriota bacterium
CTCGTAATACCATACCGGTTTATCCAGTTTGGAAAGCACAATGGCGAATCTTCTCGGGTCGGAGGGGGGAACCCGCGGGTCATTGAATCCGGCGGTAACCAGAATCGGTTTTTGGACATTTTCGGCATCGAATATTGGGGAGAGTTTGTGGGTTAAATCGCTTCCGATGGGTCCCATCTCGCGTTCCCATCCGGCGGCGAAGACCTGGCTCGAGTTCTGGTTGGTATGGTCGACATCGGAGACGCCGACGATGGACACGGCGCATGCGAATTTTTCGGGGGCATGGGCTGAAAGCCAGTTGACCACGAAACCGCCATAGCTCCCGCCCCAGATGGCTATTTTTTCGGGTCTCGACCAGCCTTCATTTATCAGGTAATCAAGCGCTCTTTCGCAGTCAATCAGCGAGGCGAAACGTCCCTCGAGGTTGTCCGCCTGTTCATAGGCGGGGCCGTAGCCGGTGGAACCGCGCACGTTGGGGAAAAGCATGATAAATCCCCGGCTCAACGCGAAGGCGATATTGCGCTGGAAGTATGGCTGGCTCTGTCCCGGGGGGCCGCCATGATAGCTGACGATAGCGGGATTGGAGCCGTCCTTGCGGGCGTTTTTTGGTACGTAGAGAAGGGCGGGGATTTCCCATCCGTCATCGGATTTATAATGTATGACCTTGACTTCGATATCGGAAAAGTCGAAACCGAAAGTTGACACCTCGCCGATTTGATGGACGTCTTTTTTGCCGACCTTGAACATGAATGATGCCGGCGGTGTTGTGGGGGAGGCGAAATCGTAGACGACGTCATTTCGGTCGTTCATGTAAACTCCGCCGATTACGCCGATACCTGGTTCAGGTGTCTTGAGTTCTTTACCCTTGAGGTTGAAAGCTGAAAGTTCCGAGTACCCGTCCTTGTTCAAAGTAGCTACTGTAACACCGGATTCCCGGGAGAAGGTATAATCATCCACTTCCCTGCCCGGGTCGTAAACGACTTCGAATTCTTTGGGCCTGTCGGGGTCGAGCATACAGAATTTCATGAACTCATCTTCTTCGGATAATACTTTGGTCAGCGCGATTATACCGCCGTTTTTGGTGAACGCCCCGCCCCAGAACAGAGAGACATCGGAGAGGTCGGTAACATTGCCGCTGTCAAGGTCAAGCATGGCGATCTGGCTTTCGGAAAACGAAAGGGCGCGGATAAACAGTATCTTGCCCTTGTAATAATCCATGGGATAAACCGCGCCGCTTTCATGGTAGATGGTATCCAGTTTTGCCCCGGATATGGAGTAATGGGCGAAATGGACTTCTTTCATGTTGTCGGCGTAAAGGTAGAACTCATCCTTGTTGTCCTCATCGAACATAACGCCGGCGTAGCGCGTAGTCCTGCTTTCCAGCAAAGGACGGAATTTGCCGTCCCTGCTGAAATACCATATATCATGCATCTCATCGCCGAATTTATTGACCAGCACCAGGATGTAATCGCCGGAAGGATGGACATAATAGCGGCTGATGGTCAGCCCTTCGTCGGTCCAGTTATTGGGTGTTAACTGACGGGGCCAACCCATAGGTTCATCGGTGTAGAACAAAGCTTCGCTCTCCCCGGTGATACGCATGTTGAAATATATCCTGCCGGTATTGTCGATACGGGAGGAGCCGACATAGTCGATACCGAGCAAAAATGATAGATCCGTCTCGGTTTCATCCCAGTACTTAGATGATTTAAGGTATTCGGTGGTTTGGGTGTTGCAACTGTCAATGAATGAGAGGATCCGGGTGGTGTCGGTGGTAATCCAGGTGTCGACCTTTTTGAGGTAATCATCGATTTTACCGCCATCGGCAGAAAAAGCTGAAGCGGGGAAGGCGATGATTAAAATCAGGAACAGAATAGCGTGTCTATTTAAACGCATCATTTCTCCTTTGAGGACAGAATATTATGTTAACTAAATCACTTTCCGCAGTTTGATAATTAAATTACGTAAACTTATATTAGAATGTTCCGCAATGTAAACATTTATAATTAGTTATTTGCCTTCAAGGAATACTTCTGTTATATATCAACCCGGCAAGGCAATTTTGGACAACTCAAGAACGATGCTGTGAATATATATATCACTATTCTAATCTTTATCGTGAGTCTTTATGTTCTGATCACGGTATTTATGCTTATCTTTCAGAACAAACTGGTCTACGTTCCCCATCGGGAAATTGAAGCGACGCCGCATGAGGCCGGGTTGGAATACGAGGAAGTTGTGCTGGAGACCGAGGACAATGTGAAGCTTTCCGCGTGGTGGGTGCCATCGGACAGCGCCCGGGGTACGCTGTTGTTCTGCCACGGCAACGCCGGGAATATTTCCCACCGGCTGGAGACACTTTTAATCTTTCATAACCTGAAACTGAACACATTTATTTTCGATTATCGGGGTTACGGCAAAAGCGGGGGGAAGCCTTCGGAGCGGGGCACATTGCTGGATGCTGAAGCGGCACTGCGGCATGTTATGGAAAAACGTGGGGTAAAATTGGATGAGATGGTGATTTTCGGCCGTTCGCTGGGCGGGGCGATTGCATCGTACCTGGCGGTGAAGCATAAGCCGAAGGCGTTGATTGTGGAGTCGGCGTTTACATCGATACAGGATATCGGTTCGGATTATTACCCGATACTGCCGGTAAGGTTCGTCTCCCGGTTTAATTATCCGACATTGAAGCATATCCGGTCAATAGAATGCCCGGCGCTGGTGGTGCACAGTCCGGAGGATGAGATAGTGGGCTACAAACATGGGCGCAGGCTTTATGAGAACGCGCCGGAGCCGAAAGAATTTTTGGAGATAACCGGCGGGCATAACGATGGTTTTATGATATCGGGGGAGAGGTATATACGTGGTTTGGATGAGTTTTTGGGGAGGTATTTGGATGGGGAGTGAATGGCATTCCAGATGGAGTTTAACGCAGCGTTCCTTTATTCTTCATTAGCAAATTCCATTTATTTCTTTTTTATTGCAGGTCCGGTTTTCCGCCACGACGGACACAAGCGCGCAGTGAAGCGAAGTGGAACGAGAAACCAGGCAATCCTCTTCATTTTAAACCGTGTCGGGTTTTTCCGCTCACGCTGTTCGCTACAGAACCCGACCTACATTTCTATTAAGAAAATAATCATAAAAGGTTACAATCCGCCTTTGGCGGGCTTGTCCGCCTATGGCGGAACGTAAACCGATCCACTCCATCTTTAAAATAGTCAAGACCACAGAGGGTCTTGACCTACTCCCCTGACGCGGATTCCCGGCGGGTGCGCTTGCGTCCGCTGTGGCGGGGGGACACCCGCCGGGCAC
>WJIJ01000001.1 GCA_014730345.1 Candidatus Zixiibacteriota bacterium
AAAAGGGGGCTTAGTACCCTACCTACTACTACCCATACCCCGTCGCTGCATAGTGACGGGGTATAAAATTTTACAATCCAAAATGTTTTCATTAATGAGTTTTAATACCAAACAAACGCCTTTATAATTATTGAAAATATTCACTTGATATATGGAATGGAAAATGTATATTTATATAAGTAGTAAAAATTTCTTCGCCGTTTTAAATTTCAAATTTCAAATGAAAGGATCCCTGTGATGAATTGTAGGATGAATTCTTCATTTTCAAAGAGGGGGGGGTTGGCAATAGCCGCTTTTCTGGTTGTGCTATTCGGATTCTCCCTGGCAATTGCTTCTGGATTATATCACCAGGTAAAGGTCGATGTACCTGGTGAAACGGCATTGCATGATTTTCTTGCCCTTGGATTTGATCACTCCGGCATGAAATATGTCGCCGAGGAAGAATATGTGGAACTGCCATTGCATGACAGTGAAATTAAACTTCTCGAGCAGAACGGTTTCAATTACGCCATAGTGATTCATGATTTGGAAGCTTACTATGCCAGCCGCAGTGACGGCCTCGACATGGGCGGTTTCAGGACCTTCTCTGAAGCGGTTTCATTCATGAACCAGCTCGTCAGCACCTATCCCTCATATTGTAAAATGGAGAATATAGGTTCCAGTCATAATGGCAATACTATCTGGGCAATGAAAATTTCGGATAATGTAAATATCGAGGAAACCGAGCCGGAAGTACTTTACACGGGGCTGACCCACGCCCGTGAACCGATCGGTATGTCAATCTGTCTCGATTTCGCGGAATGGCTGTTAACCAATTACGGCAGTAATCCTACCGCGACTAACTTGGTTGATAACAGACAGATTTGGTTTATTCCGGTAATTAACCCGGATGGTTACCTTTACAACGAGCAAACTAACCCCAATGGCGGCGGGATGTGGCGTAAGAACCGCAGAAATAACGGTGGAAGCTACGGTGTGGATATTAACCGAAACTATACTTACATGTGGGGTTACGATGACAACGGTTCATCACCTTATCCCACCAGCGAAACATACCGCGGTCCTTCAGCCGGTTCCGAGCCTGAAACCCAGACGGTAATGCAATTCTGTGAAGACCATAATTTCATACTCGCGTTGCATTATCACAGCTATGGGGAATATTTCCTTTATCCCTTCGGATATAACAATTCCAATACTCCCGATCATTCAACTTTCGTGGAGATAGCCGATTCGGCCACGACATTTAATGGCTACGCGGCCGGAAAAGCCGGTGATCTGCTTTACCCGGTGAATGGAGACGCGGTGGATTACTCCTACGGGGAACAGGAAACCAAGAACAAGATTTTCGGTTTCACCCCGGAAGTCGGCAACAGTTATGACGGTTTTTGGCCCGATCCTTACAGGATACCCCAGTTAATTTCATTGAATCATCCGGTGAATGTTTATATCGCGGAATTAGCGGGAGACATCCTTATTTTTGATTTCCCGGACGGTTTCCCCGAAACTGTTAATCCGGACGGTGGAACCACGGTCAGGGTTGTGGTTTCCGAAGCGGCCCAGCCGGGCACCGGAACGCTTCATTACAATTATGGCTCCGGCTATCAGCAGGTGGCTATGACCCAGGTACAGCCTAATGTTTATGACGCGGTTTTCCCGGCTATCCCCTGCGGCAGTACCGTGGAATATTACTTCAGCGTATTAGATCAGGATGGTGATTTGAGAACCAATCCCGCGGACGCGCCTTCAACAGTCTATTCTACCATCAGCGCCTACGGATTCATCACTATATTCGAGGATAATTTCGAAAACGACCTGGGTTGGACAGTAGAGAATAACTGTGTAGATGGTCAATGGGAAAGAGGAATTCCAGCCGGCGGCGGTGAGAGAGGCGATCCTCCGACCGACTATGACGGTTCCGGCAATTGCTATTTAACCGACAACGAATATGGAAACTCTGATGTCGATGACGGATACACCTGGTTGATGTCCCCGACGATGGATCTTTCCGGTTATGACGATGCCATGGTTTATTATGGCCTCTGGTACACCAACAACTTCGGCGCCGATCCCAACAACGACCTGTTCAAAGTCTATGTTTCCAATAACAATGGAAGCAGTTGGATACTGGCGGAAACTATTGGCCCCGTTACTACCAGCGGTTGGTTCGAGTATTCCTTTGTAGTAGCGGATTACGTTACGCCCAACAGTACGGTTAAAGTGCGTTTCGAGGCATCCGACCTTAACAGCGGTTCGGTTGTTGAGGCCGGTGTGGACGCGTTCAGGGTAGTCGTGGCTGATTGCGGCGGAACTCCCGAACCTGATGTGGCTATCGACATGATCCCCAACGACCCGCCGGTAACTGTACCCCGCGGCGGTCATTTCCTCTTCACCGGAATTCTGGAAAACAATACCCAGCAATACCAGTTGACCGATGTATGGATTATGCTTCAACTGCCGGGCGGCGCCCAGTATGGTCCGTTGCAACAGTTCAATAATGTTTGGCTTATGCCCGGACAGATGATGACTGTTAACAATGTCCGCCAGGATATTCCTGGTTACGCGCCCCTTGGCACTTATGATTATATATCCTACTGCGGCGATTACCCGTCGGCTAAGGTCGATTCGGCATCATTCCCGTTCACGGTAACTTCCGGAGTGGCCGGTAATGCAACCGGCTGGAATCTCTCCGGTTGGGATCCGGGCGGAACGATACTTCCGACCACTACCGAGCTTCATACCAACTATCCTAATCCGTTCAACGCGACCACAACTATTTCCTACCAGTTGCCGGAAGACGGAAAGGTTAAGCTCGAAGTTTACAACCTGATGGGGCAGAGCGTGGCCACCCTTGTTGATAGTTATAACCGGGCGGGTTATCATGATGTCAGCTGGGACGCTTCGACATACTCCAGCGGAGTTTACTTCTACAAACTGAGTGTCGATAACAAGGTCTTCGTCAAACGGATGACCTTGCTCAAATAAAATCGTAATTTTTCGACTCGGAGGGAGGGTTTAATACCCTCCCTTTTTCATTTTGTTAATTATAGGGAATAAATTGCGGGGAATCAGGCTTTAGTTTGCGCTTGATTAAAGCCTGAAACCCCGTTATATTTGAATTGAGGGCGTAACAACCATTTCGAGGTGTACATATCGCTTTATTCAGCAGAAAAGAAAAGGATAAAGAGCGCGAATCTGAATACCAGGAAGCTCTCATCGCCTTAAGGGCGTTGCAATTGAACCTCCACGGAGCAGTAAAGGAATCGCTAAGAATTCAGAGGGAATTCTATAACCTGGTGGAAAAAAGCGGGGAGTCATACATCTTCGGCAAACAATTTATCGCCGAACAGGCCATAGGAATACTGGATATACTCGACCGTATAATTTTCTATATCAACGCTCTAAGCGATGGGGGGGATATCGACCTGTTTTTAAAGCTTGATAAACTTCGCGCGGAAATGAACAAATGTTTCGCGCCGGATGCCGATGTTGAATCGATGATGGACCAGGTTATCGGTTTGGCGGCTAAAAGACACGTTTCCAATCGGCATGTTTCGGAAATCTCTATCGATGAATGCGTTTCCGCCCATGATCTAATCCTGCATTGTTATCACCGGATATTCAAGGTTCTCGAGAACATAATCCGTGAGGTGAAAACAAACAACATGGGGATGATAGATTTTAAAGAGAATACCATGGAAATCGCCTTGAACTGGCTTTACAGCATCAAAACCGGAGAGAATAATAACGCGATTGACGATGATATTCACACGTTGAACTATAACTCCGGCGTAACCCAGTTTATAGATGGTGTCAACGATGTAATGCGC
>WJIJ01000197.1 GCA_014730345.1 Candidatus Zixiibacteriota bacterium
ATCTGTTGATTATTGTCCATAGAATATTTAATCTTATAGTTTACACTTGACGGGTTCCAAAACCACATCGTGTATAAACGATACCTTGCCGGATTTGTCAAATAAAACTTTCATTCTCGGGATTGTAGAAGGGGTCCGTACCGCACTGGGGTTTGTTCATAAAGTATCTAATAGCGCCAACCGGGTATCCTTCCACCTCTGTCCGCCGCGGAGGACAACTGAACCTGGTCAGCATACCCAAAGGAATTCAATAATTATATAATATTATGGCTTGATTTCAATTGAGCGATGTATTATCATTAAGGGTAACCATATTACATCCTGGCACTGCATACCGAAGGCGAGTTCTTCAACTATCCACAATATAAATCCCCAACCAGGGTGAGTTAAGTGCGTGTTGTATTAGTTACAGCTTTGAACATTAATTATCCAACAGGAGGTTTGTAATGAGGAAAACTCATATCATCCTTTTAACCGCAATTGTGATTTCCAGCATGACGATCGGCGTTGCTCATGCTGAATGGTTAGGTTTTGAACCCACGGTCAACTTTAGCGCTGGCAACGGTCCTTCTTCGGTTTACTCTGAGGATTTCGACGGTGACGGGGATTACGACCTGACAGTGGCAAATATTGAATCCGGCAACGTATCCATCCTGCTGAACAATGGCGACGGCACCTTTGCCACAGCGGTCAATTATGGCGCCGGTGACTATCCTGCTTCGGTTTTATCCGAGGATTTGGACGGCGACGGCGACTATGATCTGGCAGTGGCTAATAACAACTCCGACAATGTTTCCATCCTGCTGAACAATGGCGATGGCACCTTTGCCACAGCGGTCGATTATGGCGCCGGTAACGGTCCTGAGTCGATCTTTTCCGAGGATTTGGACGGCGATGGGGACCACGACCTGACCGTGGCTAATCGGTGGTCCAACAACGTCTCTGTTTTGTTGAACAACGGCGATGGCACCTTTGCCGCGGCGGTCAATTATGACGCTGGTGATGGTGCTTATTCGGTCATTTCCGAGGACCTTGACGGCGATGGGGACTACGACCTAACAGTGGCCAATTATTACTCTTACAATGTCTCCATACTGCTGAACAATGGGGATGGCACTTTCGCAGGGGCGGTAAATTATGGCGCTGGTGATAGTCCCTGGTCGGTTTACTCCGAGGATTTAGACGGCGACGGCGACTACGACCTGGCAGTGGCTAATGGCAGTTCCGACAACGTCTCCATCCTGCTGAATAACGGGGACGGCACCTTTGCCACAGCGGTCAACTATGGCGCCGGCAACCTCCCTATCTCGGTCTACTCCGAAGATTTCGACATTGACGGGGATTACGACTTGACAGTTGCTAATGGCTTTTCCGACAACGTTTCCATTCTGCTGAACAATGGAGACGGCACTTTTTCCACAGCGGTCAATTATAGCGCCGGCGACTATCCTACTTCGGTCTTTTCCGAGGATTTGGACGGTGACGGGGACTACGACCTCGCAGTTGCAAATGGGATTTCCGATAATGTCTCCATCCTTATTAACCGAGCCATTTCGTATGAACTCACCAGCAGTATACAAATACTGTCGCCTTATGTTCCCGCGGTCAATGGCGATATCTGGTTCAATCTGAATATAGAAAACACTGGTGACGATAGTTTAACAAATGGTTTATTCGCCGAGTTATACCCGATAATCGGCGACTGCGCGGGCGGAACTCAATTCGATTTCAATCTACAAAAACAACTGACTACCGATCCCTTTGCCCCCGGTGAAACTTTCACCGGTTATTATTATTACCATGTGGACAATGTCGGCGGTAGCTTCAACCAGGCGGCGATTGAGGTGGCGGTTGGCACCGCTTATGAACAATGGCTCGCTTCCGACTGCGGTGAATTTATTTTCTTGCGCGAATGGGGAAGATCAAATCATGAGCCCGCTTTCTATGGCAGTGAATGGCTGGAAAGAGACGATGATATGAAAAATAATATCCCGTCAGAAACCCTGCTTCACAGCAACTACCCAAATCCGTTCAACGCCACGACAGCCATTTCATTCGACTTAGTCAATCCGGGTAACATAAAGCTCGAAGTTTACAACCTGATGGGTCAGAAAGTCGAGTCATTGATTGATGGTAATATGCAAGCGGGTCAGCATAGTATTAGCTGGGACGCGTCCTCTTATTCCAGCGGTATTTATTTCTATAAGCTTTCGGTGGGGGACAAGGTGTTTACCAAACGGATGACGTTGTTGAAATAAGGAAATATTCCCGGCGCATCAGGACATGCGCCGGGTACGTATAATTTAGATAAAGGTTCTCGAGGTCTTGACATTGCTTATCTAAATAAAATCCCCTACGGCAGATTCTCCAGATCTTCCACATCCTTCTCCTTGCCTATTGCCTTTTTGTAGGCTTTCAAATCGTTCAGCCCGATAAAATTCATCACCAATTCGCCGAATTTGCCTACAACCTTGCGCGCGTAGCATTCGTCGAAATCCACCCCGGGGATTCCGGTTACGATTTCGATCTGCACCGGGGGCATCCCCATAGTCATAATCCGGTCTTTTTCCATGAACAATTCGGCGGAGATTTCATAGGCGGGCATACCGAATTCAACCAGTGTTTTCGCTATCTTTTCAGCGTTTTCTTCGCTGACTCCAATCCACACATCGAGGTCGCCTGTGGTTCGCGGATAGCCGTGATACCCCACCGCATAACCGCCCACTACCAGGTACTCAACATGGTTGGAGTTCAGAAGCTCCAAAAAATCTTTGAAGTCGGGATGAAGCTCTAATTTGGCCATAGACCATCCTTCTCTGGATTTCCATTGCGTTCAAACGTTCAGCAGGATCTTTCGAGAGCCAGTACCGGCGATAATCGCGTTTTTCACCGAACTCCCGTACGGAGAATTCGGTTTTGTCCAGCGGCGGCAATCCATTACTCATTACAACAATCCTTATTGATGTTTATCTGTTGAGAATCTGACAACTTTAGAATTACTTATAGAACGATTTGGAAATAATGTCAACTGTAAGGTTTCTCGAAGAGATGTACATTGGATTTTTTTATACTTCTCCCCGGAAAATCGTGTAGGTGATAAAACCGTAATAATCATCGTTGTTGAGTATATAATCCCTTGAACCGCTGTCCATTAACCCCTGCAGATGTTGCCAGTCATCAGGGGCAATATGCTCTTTGAGGCCGTCGAAAAACATGTGCAAGGTTAAATCCAGCCCGGTGCGGATCCGTTCTGACAATGGCGCCTGGAAATTTGAGATAAATGTCTTCGCTTTCGGATTTTTTAGCCCAGCTTTATCCAACCAGCCGAGGGTTTTCATACTATGATGCTCTGGATTTATCCCGGCGGTGTAAAATGTGGATTCGTTGAATGCCTTGAAAAGGCGCGATTCCAGCTCAGGATAACCGGGCAGAAGCAGTTGCGAGGACCAGAAAACAACGGCAATCATACCGCCCGGTACGGTTACCCTCGCGAATTCTTTTATTACTTCGACAGTATCGCCGAATCCCAGCCTTTCGCCGCCCGCCCATAAGGTGTCACAGCACCATACCCAGCCGAATGTGTTATCTTCGTAGGGAAGACTGGAAATACTGCCTTCTTCCAGAGTTATTTTACCGGAATAACCATTTTCATCAACTAATTTCCGTGCGTGGGCGAGAAGTCCCGGCGAACGGTCAAACCCGGTCACTTTGCCGTCGGGCTGGATATAATCGGCCAGCCAGATACTTTTCGAGGCGGTACCGCAACCGGCATCGAGGCCGTGGCTTCCGGGTGGGGGATTAAATTCGGCTATTGCGTCCTTGATTGCCGTTTTGGTAACCGGGTTTATGTTAATAAGTTGGCGCGCGTAATGGTCATCGGTATTATTAGCAGGCATTATTTAAAATCTCCATAATTAGTGCACTATTAAGAATATAATATTATACCATTATTTTTACATTAATTTTTCTTAAACTTTTAGGATGTTGGATAACCTACCGAATAAATATATAACTGCTGGATAATTTTAACTCTTTTATGCCGAAACTATCCGGCGGTATTGTTGTTGTAATTAACAAGCAGATCATGGAATGTAGATAGATTCAGGAGGAAAAGATGGATACTTATGTCATTTTGAGTAAGATCAATCCGGGAACATTCACAAATTCAGCGGATTTCAAAAAGGCGGCCAGGGCCGTTTCCGATACAATCGCCAAGGAATGCCCGGGTATAGTGATGAAGGAAAGCTATGCTCTTCTGGGCGATTATGATGTAGTTGATATAGTCCAGTCGGACTCCAAGGCGGAATTGATGAAAGCGGTGGAAATTATCCGCTCCAAAGGAAAAGCATCGACCCAGACATTCTCAGCGATTCCCTGGAAAGAACATCTCGATAATTTGTAGTTTCAGGTAAAACATTAACCGCCAAATTTCAGGTAGAAAAAGTTCATCTTGTGGGTCGGGGTATGTGATATAATTCACTTGCCATCTTTATTTCCGGTCTATTTATTGGAGGGTAGCTTTTAATCGCAAGGAAAGGATTTAATAGATGTCTGACGATGAAACCAAATGGATTTGCACCGTCTGCGGGTATGTGCATACCGGCCCCGAACCTCCGGATCCATGTCCTGTTTGCAACGCCCCCGCCGACGCGTTCGAAGAACTCGATGAATAGTTCTATCCATTAATAAAATAGTTATCTATCCATTCTTTAAAAGGGCAGAATCGAAAATCGGTTAATAATTTTTCGACTTTTACCCCTGTTTTTTTCAGGTTGACGTAAGATTTAAAATTGCGTACAACTCCAAGCTTCAACCGTGGATGCCCCGGATCGATTTCCCGGGGATGAATGTAAAATACCGCCGGACGGTTCTCGTTGTTTATTGCTTGTGTCATCCGTTTTATAATTCGATATGGGAAAAGACGGAAATAACCGCCGCCGAAAAAGCAGACCCTTTTTCCCATAACGCCGGCTACCGAAATTGGAATTTCTATCAAATCGCCCGATGCCGTTTTAATCCTGTGGGGGCCAAGGTTATCGGTGATGTAACCGCCATGCCCTCTGCTCGCGGGAAAAACCGATGAGTCGTAGGTAAAACCGGCTTCCACGATTTTCTCAAACGCCCATTCGGTCCGGTTTGTAATTGAAAATCCGGGGGCGCGGTAGCCGTAAACCGTTTTGCCGGTTAAATCCTCCAGGAATTTTTTCGCTGAGGATATGTCCTCGAAAAATTCGCCAGGCGTTTGTTTGTAGATAGCGCGATGATTGTTGCCATGCGAAGCCACTTCGAAACCGCGGCGGCCGGCTTCTTTAACCAGATGCGGGTATTTGCGAGCGGCCCATCCGAGGAAGAAGCAGGTGCCGGCAGTGTCATGTTTCCCGCACAGGTCGAGAAGCATGTTAAAGCTCTTTTCAAGGGTTGGTTGGAGGCTGTCCCAGCGTTCGATTCCGGGGACCGCGGGATGCTCCATGATGTGAAACCATTCCTCGACATCGATGGAGAATATATTGGGGATTTTGCTGTTCAAGATATTATCAAATCCATGCTTTTTGCCATTATTGGCGCTAAATTATACAGTAATTTCTGAATATTTTCATTAAAATTGTGCAGATTACGGAAATTATTAAAAAATAAGGGGTTGTAGCGGAAACAATTTCCCCGTTGATTGTAAACTGTAGTAAAACAATGGATTGGGATGGCAGCAGGCGGATATTATCGGGGCTTTGGGTTAGCCGATATGGATAATAACACTGCGGAGTTAGTCGTGATGATGGGATGGTGAAAGAGTTGGTAACCCGCGAGAGGGGGGCAGAAGGTGGGAACTACGGTTCCCGCCTTTTATTTTGGGGATTGTTTTGAAAGTGTTTTCTCTACGTTACATTTCCCCGAAATGGCATGACCATCCGGGTCTGGAGATTCCAGATAACATATTATCCATTTTCTTCCCCACAAATATCCATTATTCTTGACATTAGTGAATGGTTTCACTATTTTCAACGGTTTAAAACGGCCTCTCCATTTGAGGGGTTTTTCTACATCACGCAAACAATAATGACATTCTAACTGAACTGGAGGAAAACCATGTTTGGTGCAGTAAAAGATGAAATACAATCTACTCTCCAAGAAATTAAAGAAGCCGGTCTGTACAAAGACGAACGTGTTATCGTCTCCAAACAGGCCGCCGAAATCAAGGTCAAATCGGGCGACGAGGTGCTTAACTTCTGCGCTAACAACTACTTGGGCCTTGCCAACAATGAACGCCTGATAAAAGCCGCTAAAGAAGGACTTGATAAGTACGGTTACGGGCTCAGTTCCGTACGCTTCATCTGCGGCACACAGGATATCCATAAGGACCTCGAACGCTCCATCGCCGAGTTTTTAGGCACCGAGGATACAATCCTTTATTCATCCTGTTTCGATGCCAACGGCGGGCTTTTTGAAACATTACTCACCGACGAAGACGCGGTTATCTCCGACGCGCTGAACCACGCGTCTATCATTGACGGTATCCGCCTGTGCAAAGCCCAGCGTCATCGTTTCACCCATGCCGACATGAACGAGCTGGAAAACATTCTTAAAGAGACTCAGAGCGCCCGCAGGAGACTGATCGCCACCGACGGCGTTTTCTCCATGGACGGCGATATCGCCAAGCTCGATAAGATTTGCGACTTAGCCGAGAAATACGATGCCATGGTTATGGTTGACGATTCCCATTCCACCGGGTTCATGGGCAAGACCGGCAGAGGAACCCATGAGTATTGCGGCGTGATGGGACGTATCGATGTAATAACCTCCACATTGGGTAAAGCCCTCGGCGGCGGTTCGGGCGGTTTCACTTCCGGACGTAAAGAGATTGTGGATATACTCCGCCAGCGCAGTCGTCCGTACCTGTTCAGCAACACTTTGCTCCCGGCGATCGTTTATGGCGCTATCGAATGTTTCAAGATGCTTTCGGAAACCACCGAGCTTCGCGACAAACTCGAGGACAACACGAAGTATTTCCGGGAAAAGATGACCGCCAACGGGTTCGATATTATCCCCGGCGACCATCCGATCGTGCCGATAATGCTCGGCGATGCCAAGCTGGCTCATGATTTCGCCGATGAGATGCTCAATGAAGGTATCTATGTTATCGGGTTCAGCTACCCGGTGGTTCCCAAGGGGCAGGCGCGTATCCGTGTGCAGATTTCCGCCGGTCAGGAGAAGGAACACCTGGATAAAGCAATCGACGCTTTCGCCAAGGTCGGCAAGAAGCTGAGTGTGATAAAGTAGGGTTGGATTTAAATAGGTGGCGTCGGGTTTGATCCCGACGCCTACTATTATAACCGGTATCCGAAGGTTTAGGCGCTTTGGGAGTGTTTATTCTTCGGTATATAAATCAAAGGTTTCTCTCCACATAATCATGATTAAGAAGGTGGTTAAAAAATTCAATCTTCACGAACATGACGAGATAAAGCAAAACCTCGAATACTGGCTGAGTAAAACCCCCGAAGAGCGCGTTGAAGCGGTGGAGATATTAAGAAGGCAGGTTCATGGAAGTACAGGAAGACTTCAAAGAACTGTTAAGGTTATTCAACGAAAATCAAGTTGAATATATCATTGTGGGGGCTTATGCGCTGGCATGCCATGGCTCTCCCCGTTATACCGGAGATCTCGATGTTTGGGTAAAACCGGATAAAGATAATGCGGTAAAGATACTTGCCGCTCTCGAGCAATTTGGTTTCGGTTCTCTTGAGCTTACCATAGGCGACTTTGCTCAACCGGACAGGGTAATCCAAATCGGTTTACCTCCCGTTAGAATTAATTTAGTAACCTCTATTACTGGAGTTTCCTGGGAGGATGCCCGCTCCGGGATATTTCCTGGTGAATATGCGGACATACCGGTTATGTATATCGGGCGCGCGGAATTGATAGCTAATAAAAAGGCGTTGGGGCGCAAAAAGGACCTCGCTGATATCGAAGCGTTGGGGGATGGACCAGTCGACGAATCTCATTGATTTTTTAAAACATGTTTGCCAAATAAAAAGCTCCCGCCCAGAAAGCGGGAGCTTTAATTTTTTATTGTAAAATACGATTAACCCTGCTGTTGCTTCATGTAGTCTTCAAATTTCTGCTCTTTATAGGCGCCGTCGCCGATGTAACCGAGAAGCAGACCCAACTGGTCGGGTTTCAGGAATCCCGGCTGTCCGAGGATAATTTCGCCTTTACTGTCAAAAAAGACGGTAGTGGGGAATCCGCGCACCTGCATCGCCTTGGTGAATTCGCGCTCGGTCATCTCCTGTCCCTGGAAATTGACTTTATTGGCGCCTTCGCCGTTTACAATAACCGGCACAAAAGACGAATTCAACTTATCAACCACGCCCTGATCGGTAAATGTTTCCTTGCGCATCTTCTTGCACCAACTGCACCAGCTGGTGGTGTAGAAAGCCATCATCGGTTTGCCGGATTCCGAAGATTTGGTAAATCCGGTGTTGGCATCGGTCCATTCGATATCGGTTGCTTCCCCGACAAGCGCCGGATTGACCTTACTGCTGGACGCTTTCCGGGCGGATTCGGTGTTGCTATCAGATGTCTGTTCGCTTTGACCGCCGGAGCACCCGGCGATAAAATAGGTCAACGCGACAATGAATAGTAGTGCGTATGAATTTCTGAATAATTTTCGCATTAAAATCTCCTGTTTTGTTAAACCGGAATGACCATTCCGCTGTGTTAAATTCCTCACGAGAAACCGCCGGTTCCGCAGTTGCTTGACGCTGAAGCTCCCGAGCTGTTTCCGGCGGCGAAACTCGAGACCATCCGTTCGGCTTTGGCCTTGCAATCCGGGCATATTGCTTCTTCATCGCGTTTGCTCAAACCGCGCAACTCGTCAAAAACCTTGCCGCAATTAGTGCATTTGAATTCATATATCGGCATAATTCGAATTCCATCAAATAGTTTAACTTTTACAAACTAATTAATTGTTCATCCGGGGCATAATATATAAAAAATATATTTCAGCCGCCCGGAATAATTATCACTATTTAGATATATTTAACTTCCAAATGATTCATAAGTTCTGTAAAGTTTTCGATTTTTATGATAAATTCGGTTGACGTTTGAGATTTAAAGTATTATTTCCCTAAAACATTTAAAGGATTTTGAAAGACTGGCTTATGCACGCGGAACAGATAGCTCAATACTTCGGTGAATTGCCCTCCTGGTGGGTCTCGTTTTTCCTGGCCATGCTCCCGGTTACCGAGCTTCGCGGCTCTATTCCCTGGGCGATAACCCTCGGAGATATGTCCTGGCACCAGGCGTTTATTTCCTCGGTTCTCGGAAATTTCGTACCCGCCCTGCCTCTACTGGTTTTCATGGAGCAGATAGTACGCATAGCCTCGCGTTATACATTTACCCGCAAAATAGTGGACTTTTTCCTGCGCCGCACCCGCAAAAGGGCAAAAGCGGTGGAAAAATACGGTTACCTCGGGCTGGCCCTGTTCGTGGGTATACCGCTTCCGGTTACCGGTATGTGGACCGGGGCGCTGGCGGCGTTTATGTTCGGTATTCCCATACGCCGGGCGCTGGCAGGAATAGCCCTGGGGCTGTTAATGTCGGCGACCATTGTAACTTCCATAACCATGGGAGTTTTCGAGTTAATTTTTTAGCTTAGATATTATGTGTGGAATTTCCGGGGCGATAGCCCTTACTGAAAACGGAAGAAATCGCTTAGAAAATATAAAACTGTCCAATGAACTTTTAAAATCGAGGGGGCCGGACAAACAAGCGGTTTATATCGATGAAAATGTAGCCCTCGGGCATTGCCGTTTGTCCATAATCGACACTTCTGAAAACGCCTCCCAGCCGATGAGCGATGATACCGGACGGTATGTAATAATTTACAACGGCGAGTTCTACAATTATCGGGAGCACCGTAAAATACTTCTTGATAAGGGGATACATCTCAATTCGAGAAGCGATACAGAGGTGCTGTTAAATATGTATATCCTTGAAGGGTCTTCATTTTTAGAGAAAGTGAACGGATTTTTTGCTTTCGCCATTTATGACCGGCATGAGAAAACGGTCTTTATGGCCCGGGACCGGATGGGAATTAAACCTTTGATATACTATTATGATAACGACCATTTCCTGTTTGCATCGGAGATGAAATTTCTGCTGGCCAATGATATTGTTCCCCGGGAAGTAGATCCAGTTTCGCTGTATGCTTATATGCAGTTGAATTATCATCCCGCGCCCTGTACAATGCTCAAGGGGGTGCGCAGGCTGATGCCCGGCGAATGCGTAAAGGTAGATTTGGCGGACAGTATTCAGAAAGTCAGGATAAGAAAATATTACAGTCTGCCATATAGCAGGAAAGAGATTGTAACTCCCGGCAGTTTTTCCTATGATGATGCCCGGAAGAAGCTGGTTGAACTCGTTGATGAATCGGTACGGCTAAGGCTGGTTTCCGATGTTCCGTTGGGAGTATTCCTCAGCGGAGGAATTGATTCATCGGTTGTTACCGCGATGGCATCGAAATATGTAGATAAACTGAGTACATTTTCCATCGGCTTCAAGGATGAACCGTTTTTCGATGAAACCCGTTACGCGTCAATGGTCTCGCAGAAATTCAATACCAGCCATAATGTTTTCTCGTTAACCAATGATGAGATGCTCGAAAATGTTTTCGACATACTCGATTACATAGATGAACCGTTCGCCGATTCCTCGGCAATCGCGGTATATATCCTGAGTAAATATACCCGCAAGTATGTCAAGGTAGCACTATCGGGGGACGGCGCCGATGAGATTTTCTCGGGGTATAATAAACATACTGCCGAGTATAAAGCCAGGCATGGCGGGGTATCGGCACACGCTTTAAGGCTCCTTTATCCCATGCTCAGGATATTTCCAAGTTCGCGGAACTCAGCGTTTGCCAATTTCAACCGGAAATTGCTGAAATTCGCCGAGGGGAGCAGGTTATCCGCAAAGGAGCGTTATTGGAGGTGGGCATGCCTGATCAATGAACGGGATGCTCTGGATTTTATTAAACCGCTGTGGCGGCGGGTTTTCTCGATGGAAACGAAGGTTTCGACCAATACCTAAGGCGGAAGTCTTCGGTGCTGGAGCCCATAACCGATGAAGGGGATTTGAATGATGTCCTCTATGCTGACACGATATTAACCCTTCCCAATGACATGTTGACCAAGGTCGATTTGATGTCTATGGCCAACAGCCTCGAAGTGCGTACGCCGTTTTTGGATCATAATATAGCCGAGTATCTATTTACCCTTCCGGCAGTATACAAAATCGACGGTAATATGAAGAAAAAGCTGTTGCAGGATGCTTTCCGGGATATCCTTCCGGCGGAATTGTACAACCGCCCTAAACATGGTTTCGAGGTGCCGTTATTGAAATGGTTCCGTAGGGAACTTAAATCTACAATTGAAGATGATTTGCTCAATGATAGTTTTGTTGCCGGGCAGGGGATTTTTAATCCTGAAGCCGTGAGACATTTAAAGGTGCGCTTGAATTCGAGCAGTCCCGGTGACGCACCGGCGACGGTGTGGGCGTTGATAGTGTTTCAATACTGGTGGAAAAAGTATTTTGGGCAATAAAAAATACGCCCAGGAGGAGTCGAACCCCCAACCTTCTGATCCGTAGTCAGACGCTCTATCCAATTGAGCTATGGGCGCATCTAAATCCCTATTTTATATTACCCTTACGCGCGGCGCAAGTCTTTTGTTCATTTAATCGGCAGGACCCGGTTTTATGTTGACAACCGCGGGCCCGATAAATATACTTAAATTATCGAAGAAATACC
>WJIJ01000198.1 GCA_014730345.1 Candidatus Zixiibacteriota bacterium
AGTTCTTACCCTGCAAGAATCTAACCATTGGATTATCGGAGACCGCGATATATGGCGAGCGCGGTTTCGACCTCGGTTATCTGATACCGATTATGTTTTTCTGGTCCGAACAACATTATCTTGGCGACCGGGATAATCTGCTGATGAGTTTCGATGTTTCCTATTACCCGGTCGATAAGTTAAAACTATACTCCGCGTTTTTGTTTGACGATTTATATATAGATAAGTTGGGCAGTGATTACTGGGGAAACAAATGGGCTGTCCAGGCTGGGGCGCATTATGTTGACCCTTTAAACCTGCATGGTTTATCCATAACAGCCGAATACGTGCGCATCGAACCCTATGTCTATACCCATTTTTACCAAATTAATTCTTACACCCAGCTCGAACAGTTCCTCGGTTATCCCATGCAACCCAACTCGGACAAGATATTATTCGCCGCCGATTACTGGTTCAATGCCAAACTGAGGCTGAACGCGAAGTTTGAATCTATCCGCCATGGCGCCAATCCCCCGGGTGAAAATGTCGGCGGTGATATTCTATTAGGGCACCGCACCGGAGACCCGGACACCAAAGAATTCCTCGGTGGTATCGAAGACAACACCTTGATAATATCAGGCGGCGCGTCCTATGAATTTATCCCGGAACTATTCATCAAGCTGGGCGGTAGATATGAAAAGAACAGTTTTGATGGCAACGAAAACTCGTCTTACCGTTTAATAGCGTCCGTATCTTATCGGTATTATTGATGTCTCTCAGCAAACGCATAAAAATCGGAACACACCGGGCGGCTAAACAGGCGCTTAAGATTTCGGCATTTCCCCAGATGATAAAGAGCGGATGGAGTATGGTTCTTACCGAGTTGACCGGGAAAGATCATCATCCGGAACGGCCGCTTGCTCTCATGGTAGAACCTTCATCGTTATGCAACCTTAAATGCCCCCAGTGCGCGTCCGGTATCGGAAAGGTTAAGCGGGAGAAACCCAACCTCGATTGCGACGCTTATAAAAGGCTTATCGATAAATATTCAAAACATCTTCTCTACGTGCTTCTTTTCAACCAAGGTGAACCCTTTTTAAACAAACGCTTCCTGGAAATGGTACGCTATACCCATGATAAACATGTTTACACAATAACCAGCACTAACGGGCATTTTATTCGCGATGAAAACGAAGCCGATGCCGTGGTCGAAAGCCGTCTCGATGAGATACGCGTATCCCTCGATGGTATAACGCCCGAGGTTTATACATCTTACCGGATCGGAGCCAGTTTTGACCGGGTAATCGATGGAATCAAACTATTAGTTTCCGCCAAGAAAAAGCGGAAAAGATTTACTCCGATTATCGAACTCCAGGTTCTATTAACTAACGAAACCGAGAGTCAACTGGATGATATACGGGATTTCGGAAAAGAACTCGGGGTCGATATTGTTTCAGCGAAAACTTTGCAGTTGCTGGATACCGAATCGGATACCGGTCTCCTTCCCTCTGATGAACAATACAGCCGCTATTACAATTCCGATGGGAAATTGAAGCTTAAGGGAGGGGTAAAGAACAGGTGCCGTCGTCTTTATTTCCAGATGCAGGTCAACTCGGATGGTTCGGTGGTTCCCTGCTGTTTCGATAAGGATGGGATATTTCAGTTCGGCAACATCGAAAATGGCGGAATAACCAGCGCGTGGAATGCTGACAACTTCGGAAAATTCCGAGAGATGATATTAAAAAATCGTTCGGCCATCAAAATGTGCACCAACTGTACCGAGGGTATCGACGGATTGTATTCGAAAAAGTGGTACTTTTAGGATACGGGGGAGTGATTTGAAAAAGGCTGTATTCTGGTTGGTATTAAAGGCAATCGTCGCCATCGTTATAATGGGGTACCTTATCAACAGGATAGAATTCGCGCGCCTGCTGGATGTCATGAAACATGCCAATCCCTTTTACATCGGCCTGGCGGTAGCGCTCGCGCCTTTGAATATCTTCTGGATATATAACCGCTGGCGTTATCTTATCCGTTATCTCGATCCCCATCAAAGAATATCACGCGGGGAGATTTTCGGCTCGGCATTGAGCGGGGCTACCTTGCGCCTTAGCACTCCCGGGGGACTGGGTGAACCGGGGCGGATATTTTATATCCGTACACTCGGCCGTATGCGCCTGTTGGCGTTATCCCTATTGGATAATGTATCGGCAATAATTGTTACTATCTGTTTTGGGAGCGTTGGGGTGGCGTATACTCTTTCCATTCCAATTCTATATATACTGCCTTTTTTTCTCCTTGCTGGAATTGCAGTTGTTTTGCGATACCGGAAGAAAATCAATATCGATAAGCTGACCTTTCTTCCGGAAAGATTCCGGCGTTATGATTTCTGGGAAGTGCCCAGGGATATACCGGCTAATAAACTTGGTACAGTGGTATTAATGGCTGCCGCCATGTATATCGGTTTCAGCGCACAGTATTACCTTTTTATCCTTGCTTTTGAAAAGCTTTCGGTTATCGATGGAGCTATGTCCATATTTTCCGTGTGGATAACAAAATCACTCTTTCCCATCAGCCTCGGTGACCTCGGCATTCGTGAAAGCGTTGCCATATTTTACCTGAGCAAATATGACATCAGCGCGGCGGCCGCTCTCAACGCTTCCCTCATGCTGTTTACCGTCAATCTGCTTTTCCCGGCGATAATCGGCTCGGTTTTCCTTACCCGTTTCAAGCTCCATTCCACCGAGGTTGAGAACGATGAGAATTAATGGTTGCGAAATAATCAGAAGGGGCGCTCGAAGCGCGAAAAAAATCGCGTTCACTTTCGATGATGGCCCCCATCCGGATTATTCCCTGAAAATCGCCGACATTATCGAGAAAAACAATGGCCGGGCGACATTTTTCGCCACCGGCGAAAACCTGCGCAAGCACCCTGAAACCGCGCGGGAATTGATTAACAGGGGGCACATGCTCGGCAACCACTCTTTCGGACACCGCCACAGTCTCTTTGCTAAACGAGCCGCTTTATTCGACAGCATCAATGAAACAAAATGCATAATCGAGGATATAACCGGTGAACCGAATACGATATTCCGTCCTCCTTATGGTTTTATAACCCCGGCGGTTCTATCGATATGCAGGGATTTGGAACTTTCTATCGTATTATGGACTTCAAACAGTAAAGACTACAAAATAAAGAGCGCGGAGAGAATTGTGAAAAAGGTCTCTTCCGGGATACTCCCGGGAGCTATAATACTGTTTCATGACTGTAAATTCTCAGATGATTCCATTAATTATGATTATGGCAGAACAGCCTTGAAAATGCTCATGGGGGATGTTATATTTAAAGGTTTGACCATGACCACTGTAGCGCAACTGATAGAAAGCGAACGATGAACATATTCACTGCCATACTGGCAATATTGACTGTTATATACGCCGCATCCATCATTTATCTTTTAGTAGGTTTATACCGCAGGCATGAGCCGTCGAACGAGAAAAAGCAATTCCTGAGCGTAATTGTATCCGCCCATAACGAGGAGGATAAGATTCTCGAATGCCTGCGGTCCATCGATATGCAGGAATATCCCCGGCAAAACTACGAGGTAATAGTTGTCGATGACCGCTCAACGGATAATACATATACACTTGCGGAAAAGTTCTGCGAGGGAAGGGCTAATTTCCACGCTTTCCGCCTTCGGGATAACCAGCCCGCGATACCCAAAAAGACCGCCCTTCTCAAGGGGTTCGATAATTCCAACGGGGAAATTATCGTTACCACCGATGCCGACTGCGTTCTTCCCTCCCGCTGGCTGGCAGGTATCAATTCCTATTTTGCCGAAGAGGTGGGCATGGTAATCGGCCATACCAACTACCGCACTAACGATACCCTTTTCAGCGGAGTGGACGCTCTTGATTACCTTTCGCAGAGGTCCATGGGAGTCGCTTTCGCCAATCACGGCTCGGCTTACACATGCACATCGTCGAACCTCGCCTATCGCCGGGAAATATTCGCCAAAGCGCGTAATGAATTCGCGGAGCTGAAAATCCGCCCGGCCGATGATAATTTCCTGCTTAACTATGTTCACCGCAAAACAGGCTATAAAATCGTCTCCGCCGTCGACTCCGATTCAATAGGGGAGACCGGCGGCGCTAAAAATATCGGGCATTTTCTAAACCAGCGTTTCCGGTGGGGCTCCTACGGCGACAAACCATCGCTGGGCATGACCATGTTTTTTATCCCGGCGCTCCTGTATTACATCGCCCTGTGGCTCGGTCTGGTTCTCTTGCCGTTTCTACCCGGTATTATCCTGCCATTGGCTTTTTCAATAGGCGTAAAACTGCTTGTTGATTTCGCTTACATGAACAAATCGGCGCTTATATTCAACTGCGCTTACCTGATGAAATTTTTCATCCCCGCGTGGCTATTGAACTTCATTCTCGTTCCGGTGATTGTCATCCGGGGTAACCTCTTTCCCTTCGAATGGAAAGGCAAACGCTACACCCGGACCGCGGAGGTGGAAGCGTCATGAGGTTTTTACCCGCATGGAAATACACGCGTATCGCCCGTTCACTCGCGGCCAACAAGATGAAAGGCATCGATGTTTATCCCTTCTATGCCTCCCTGAAACTGACCAATAAATGCCGATTCCGGTGTAAATTCTGCAATGTCTGGCGTGAAACAACCCCGGAGCTGGACACTCTTGAAATGAAAAGGGTCCTTGATAATCTCTCCGAAAGCAGTGTCATCCTGGTGAGTTTCGAAGGCGGCGAACCTCTGCTCCGGCCCGATATCGGCGAGCTTCTCGAGTATGTCTCCCGAAAAGCCTTTTATCTTTTGTTCACCACCAGCGAACGCAAGCTCGAAGATTATCCCATGGATGAATACTGCAAACATATCGACTTCCTGCATATTTCCATCGATGAAGGTCATAAGAACCTCTACATGTTCGACAACCTCGAACAATACAAAGAATGGAACCGGAATATGTGCGTGCAGACCGTGGTTACTGTCGATGACCTCTCGGAGCTGGAATGGAAAGTCGAGCGGTGCTTTAAAGCCGGTGTTAAGATAGTGGTCATGCCCGCCGTTCATCTGGATAAAACCAAAAATTACTTTCCCGACACCGAGAAATTCATGAACACCTGCCTGGCATTGAAGCAAAAATTCCCGCGGACGATTATCTCTCCGGACCGCTACCTCAAGGCCCTCAACAACGGCGTGGGATGTTCATCATCCTCGATTATCGTCGATGTCGATGGCAAACTATTCTACCCATGCCGGAAGCTCGATATCAAGACCGCCGACTTGACCGAGGTCGATTTGCACAGCTATTTGAATTCCGATGACGCCGCCCGTTATCGTAAGATGATGGCCGAATGCGATCATCATTGCGGATGGTACCAGTATTTCGCCACCCCCTCGTTCACCGGGTTTTCGGGTATCAATGACGCCCTTAAACCATACTGGAGTTACATCTTTTCCTTCGGCAGGTGATTATGGGACCTCTGCTACTCCATTTCTATGTAACATACCGATGCAACGCCCGTTGTGTCTTCTGCGATATACCAGAGAACTGCAACGTACCGGCGTCGAAAGAACTTTCATTTGCCAGGGCGGCCAATATAATCAAGCAGGCGAAAGAACTCGGGGTGAAATTCGTTGATTTCACCGGCGGTGAACCGCTCATGTACAAATACCTGCCCGAACTGCTGGTCTACTCCCGTGAGATCGGCCTGCGCACTTCGGTAACCACCAACTGCATCCTCTACCCGCGGTACGCCGAAAGATTGAGGAAAAGGGTAACCTACCTGCATTTTTCCCTCGATTCCATGGACCGCGATGAGCATGACCAGATTCGCGGCGTGAAATGTTATGACAAGGTGATGGAATCAATTGAACTCGCTTTGAACCTCGGCGAACGCCCTGATATTATGTTCACCGTCAACGAGGGTAATCTCTTCTCTATCGGCGAGGTGGTCCGCTTCGCCCAGAGCAGGAAATTGATGTTGCTGATAAATCCCGAATTCGATTATTCTAATAACAACGGCTTCAACTCCGACTACTGGAGCTATCTCCGCTCCTATAGCTACAAACCGTATGTTTATTTAAACTACGGTTTCCAGCGCCTGCACAGCAGGGGCGGCAACCAGGTCTCCCATCCCCGATGCCGGGTAATCAATTCGACGATTGTCATCAGCCCCGAGGGTGAATTGATATTGCCATGCTATCACCGGCAGGTGGACAGCTTTCCGTTGGAGCCGGATTTGAAGACGGTATGGCAGTCGGATATGGTACGGGATTACCGTTACCGCCAGGGAAGGTTTCTGTTCTGCGAAGGATGCCATATAAACTGCTATTTCGATCCCTCCTTTTGCTATGATTGGGATGCTTACACGGTCCTCAGCCTGGCTTCCAAAGCTAAATACGTTTTCGACAAATATATCCGCCCTTAGAAATATAATCCGAATCACGTCGGGAATAAAT
>WJIJ01000004.1 GCA_014730345.1 Candidatus Zixiibacteriota bacterium
GATCAGTTTGAAGCAATGGCATATATCAATAATTTGATGCAGGATACGCTCAAAAGAAACGGCATCACCCTCCTGCTAATACAAAACCGCAAGATTTTCCCCTCTGAAAACTATACGCCGCTCTGGCCGGAGTTACCGGAGACATCTAATCGGGGCGTATACAATACACTTTTCCATACGATAATTTACAAATCCGGGGCATCGAGATAATCAAACCCAGGAAAATGGTGTTGGTAAGGTAGCCCTAAAAATCCACAGACAGGTTCGGCGCTTTTAGTTTTTTAACGTCGTTCGAATCCTGATTTTTCGTTTGCGCTTTTCCGGTAGTCATGCATAGCTGGAGTGCCAGCGGTTCGCCGCAGCACTCGAAGACGATGGTCATTATGGGCAGATGCCTGTCGGGGGTAATAATATGGCTGACCTTATGACCGTAGCCGGCGGTAATCGAAGGAGTTGCTATATTGAACTTGTAATCCTTTTCCCATAGTATTTCCCTGGCTTTACCCGCAATCTGGTTGATTATCTCTCCGACACCATCCTGTATATCGGCGACCGAGAGTTCATCATCGGAAACTCCGATAATAGCGGAGACGAATTTCAGGGCCAAATCCATATTGAACGTAACCGAAACAGAGCCGTCCGCTTCGCCTTCAATTGCCATAACACCCGAAAAATCGCCGAACAGGTAGTAATCTTTTTTTAGGTAAAGCTCCGTTTGAACAACATCGGATTTGGTAGTGGTCTTTAGGACTTCCTTGGTTGCCTGGATGAAGGTATTTACCAGGTTGGCATCCATCCTGGCATTGCTTCCGATAGGTTTAAGCGCGTGATCGAGAGTAGCCATGACTTTTTCCGGTTCAAACGGTTTGTAAATGACGTTGGTACCTCCGGAGACTAATGATTTTCGCGCTTCCGGTAAATCTTCTTTTTCGATACTGATAATTATGGGGATATCCTTGAATTTGCAATTCGCGCGCAGGTTGATGACGTGGGTAAGGCTTTCCAGCGTATCGGGCATCCAATCATAAATTATCAGGTCGTAATTATGCACCCCGGAAATATCCTCTATACCCGCAAAATCTATCGATGCCTTGCCTTTGAGTATCTTTTCGATGGACTCAGCGATTTCCTTGTTTTCAGTAATATATAAAAATGATTTCATAGCGTCCCCGATTAGTCCCTTTGTAAATCACTGCCGGTATTACCGCCGCCCTGTGCCTTGCCCCGGGATTTTGAGAAAAGACATTCGGCAATCTTTTTGACCAATGCTTCCTGCTCAAAGGGTTTCACAAGGTAGTTGGTAGCTCCAGCCTTAAGCGCTTTTAATACATCTTCTTTAACCCCGTCGGTAGTGGCCATTAAAATCGGAATATGGTCGTATTCGCGCTGGGCGCGGACTTCGCAAAGCATCTCGTAGCCATCCATAACCGGCATATTCCAATCGAGTATTATGAGGGAAATATCATCTTTGTGTTCTTTAAGCTTTATCAGGGCATCAGCGCCGTCTTTCGCTTCAACAGCTACATGTTTATTAGCGGTAACAGCATTACTCATCACTCTGCGCATTATCCCCGAATCGTCAACCACCAAAACCTTCATAATTCCTCTCCCTTACCGCGTCCGTTAATAGCACCGTTTTTCTTTATTTCGGTATTAATTCAATCAAAATTACGAGTATCTGAAATTTTATTGGTAATCATAATCAATTGAATAGAAGATTTTCTCCACGGTAAACCGGTATTTGCTAAACCGTGGAGTGAATAGGTTTCCTGCCATTGCATAATGCCTTTAGACACAATTGGATAGCAAGAGGTTCGTTTAAACACTCAAAAACTATCGTAATTATAGGTAAATCACGGTATTCTCGGGACATTTTCTCCACCTGGTTTCCGTAGCCCGCGATAATTTCCGGCAATGAAATATCGAATTTATATTCGGTTTCGCTGGCTATCAATCCCGCCCTTCCGGCCACCTGGTTGATTATTTCGGACATGCCATCGGTTATTACATCGATTCCCATATCCCGCTCATTCATCCCGGTAATTTTTGCGACCAGCATGGAAGCAAGCTCCATGTGCATGGTTACTGCCGCTATACCTTCGGTATCGCCGCTGACTTTCATTATTGCCGTTATATCGCCGAAAAGATAGTTATCCTTCTTCAGGTAGATATCCTGGCGTTTCGCTTTTACCGATAAAAACTCGCGCATAACATCGCTGGTGGCCTGAATAAAAGGTCTGATAATCTGCGGTTCGATATTGAATTCGGAGCCAAGCGGTTTCAATGCCTTTTTTATAGCGCCTTTAATGGAATCCTCGGTATATGGTTTTTCCACTATATCGGTGGCTCCGCTGGTCAATGCTTTATTGGCATAATCCATGCGGGACTGCCCGGCCAAAATAATAATGGGGATATCTTTGAATTTACATAGTGTCCGCAGGTTTATAATATTGGCAAGACAATCAAGATCATCCCCGCTCCAATCGTACAGTATCAAATCATATCCGGTCAAATCCTGAATTTTTTCGGGAATACAAGGGCTGATCTCAATTCCCTGCCCGAGGATATTTTTTAATTCGCCAACACTTTCCTGTCTCTCCGATGCCAGCAGTATTTTTTTTAGTCTTTTCATTATCCGAATCGGCGATAAGTATTAGTTGAGAACAGTTCCCAAAATTGATGATATGCAATCCGGCGCAAGGCCTTTATAGCTATTTTCGGCCAACATCACTTATTTCTTATAATATTTTTGTACAAAGATTATGGAGCATTTTTGGCTCATCCCGTTGACAATTATATATAAAACATATATTTTATATCAAATTCTTCTCTTGCTTTAACCCAGCAAACCCCGGGAGTTAATATGAAAAATATATTTATCATCCTCATTTCAATGAGTTTAGCTATTCCAGCAGTATCGAAAGCCCAGGTTGCCTATAACACATCTCCTGATTGGTTCTCGGTTGAAGATTCCGATTACGGCACCGGCGCGGCATTCGATGATGTCAACGGCGATGGATTCATCGACCTGGCTATATCCAACGGCAATGACATTATCCAGGCGCCGAATTATATCTACTTTAACAACAACGGGATTCTGCAGAATTCAGCCGGATGGATTTCCGATGATTCCGAGTATTCCGGACACTGCGAACTGGCCGATATTAATAGCGATGGTTACCCCGAATTTATGGTCAGCAATTACATAAGCCCCGGCTGGGATCCGGGAAGTGTTCAGCTCTATATGAACAATAACGGCACTCTCGAAACATCCCCGTCCTGGATTACTCCGGATACTATATACAGCTTCCGGGCATCCTTTGGAGATGCCGACGGCGACGGCGACCTCGACCTTGCCGTAGCCACCGGCGAAGCATATTACAATAATCCCCAGCGCAATCTGATTTACTACAATGTCAATGGCGCTCTTCAGGATTCTCCCGGATGGTTCACCGATGATATCGACGCCGCCTATGACGTCCACTGGGTCGATATCGAAAACGACGGCGACCTCGACCTCGCTTTCCAAACGGCGGAAGACTATATCAAGATCTATTACAATGATAACGGCGCTATAGAGACTTCCCCGTCATGGCAATCGGCGGTCGCCGACAATGGAAACTCCTTCGATTTCGCCGATTTAAACGGAGACGGATACGTCGATATGGGCGTTGCCTGCAATACCCAGCTTAACGGCTCCGGAAAATTCAAGATTTACTTTTCCAACGGCGGAGTACTGCCTACAACTCCCGACTGGGAATCATCAAGCTCCGGTTATGGCTCCGAAGCGGTTTTTACCGATGTTGACAACGACGGCGACTATGATTTCGTTGGCGGCAGATGGTGGGGGCAGGTTTATATCTACCTTAATGATTCCGGTAATTTTAATACTTCTCCCGCATGGGAATCAGACACAACCTATGAATCTGTGGTTGAAAATGTGGTCTACGCCGATGTGGACAATGGCTATGAAAAACAATACTACCAGGTATTCCCCGCCGACGGCAACCGCAGTCTCTTTTATCTCGGCACCCAGCATATACAGGGACTCGACAGTATGGTCGTCGATGGAGTCAATCTTCCCCTCGCCGATTTCTGCTTCAGCAGGATGGATGGCTGGATTTCCCTGGCGAACGCGCCTGCCGATAAGGCGATAGCCTATTACCGCAATTCGCCGTACAAGGACATGGCCGTCTCCAACTGGGACACCTCGACATTTTTATTCACCAACACCAACGCCAATCCGCCGGTGCTGGTTAACATGATTCCCGAAAATCCCCCGGTGAATGTCGCTGGAGGGAGTTCGTTCCAATATACGGGCGTGCTGAAAAACAACACTTCCCAAAATATAAACGGCGATGTATGGTTGATGCTGAAGCTCCCGGGCGGCGGACAATACGGCCCCTTACAGCAATTTTCCGGCATCCCCCTTTCCCCGGGGCAAACTATCACCGTTCCCAATGTAACCCAGTTTGTACCATCCTACGCCCCGCCGGGAACCTATGAGTATATATCCTACGCCGGTTTGTATCCATCATACCGTCTGGATTCGGCATCGTTCGCTTTCACCGTTAATGGTTCGGCTGGCGGCGGTTATGATGAATGGCTGTTGAGCGATTGGTTCAATGCAAATTCACAATTGCCGCGGGACATTATAGTTGCCGGCAACTATCCCAATCCTTTTAACGCAACGACCAGCATCAGCTTTGAAACCGCGATTCCTTCGGATGTCAAAATCGATATATACAATATCGCCGGGCAGAAAGTTGAAACGCTCCTTGATGAGGGAGTAGCCGCGGGCAAGCACGACATCCTCTGGGACGCCACAACTTACGCATCGGGGATCTATTTTTATAAACTCACCGCGGGAGAAAAAACCTTTACCCGGCGGATGACATTGTTGAAGTAATTCCCAAAAACATTTCCGCCTCCCTAAACGCTATCCCTGTTTTAAGGAGGCGGAAATAATGAGGAGCCTTTGAGCTCGCGTGTGAGTTAATTTAGCATTGAGAGTAACCGCAACTCGGGCATACAATGCACCCCGAGCTGAACTCCAGCTGTCCCTCGCATTCGGGACAGGTGGCGGTGTGAAGGTCATGCTCCACCTTCTGTTTCTCGCCGTTGCCGAAGTTGTTGTACAGAACTTTCGCTATGGCATCCGGCATCGACTTCACCAGGCCTCCATTCTGGAACACCTGTGATGCCCCGCCAATCCCCCGCAACTGATCGATTATATCCTTGACATCGATACCCGAACGGAGCGCGAGAGAAATCAATCTGCAGACCGCTTCGGTGTCGGCCATTGTGCTGTGACCTGATTTTCCAATCTGGGCGAATACCTCGAATGGTTTATCTTCGAGAATATTGATGGTAACATACAGATTTCCGTAACCAGTCTTGATTTTTTCTGTAATACCGGTGAGTGTCTCCGGCCTCCGTTTAATAAGACGTTTCTTCGGGGCATCGTCGTCCTTTTCTTCTTTTTTTACCGAAAGCACCTGTCCCTGACGACAGCCGTCGCGGTAAACCGTTACTCCTTTACATCCCAATTTATAGGCCAGTCTATAGGCACTGGCCACATCCTCAAGCTCCGCCGATTCCGGCAGGTTTATGGTTTTCGATACGGCGTTATCGGTATATTTCTGGAATGCCGCCTGCATGCGCACATGCCAATCCGGGGAAATATCATGGGAGGTAACGAAAATTCTCTTCACCTCATCGGGTACCGTATCCATGTCCTGCACTGAACCTTTTTCGGAGAGTTCCTTGACGAATTCATCGTTGTAGAAACCCATCGCCTTGGCTTTTTCCTCGAGTATAGGATTGACCTCGGTCATTCGGGTGTTGTCCATGACGTTTCGGGTATAAGCGAGGGCGAAAACCGGCTCGATACCGGAGGATGTTCCGGCAATGATACTGATTGTACCAGTAGGGGCGATGGTGGTTACCGTGGAGTTGCGCATCTTTATTGTCTTCTCGCCCGGCTGGTTATACTCTGAGCCTTCCCACCAGGGGAAAACTCCCCGAACTTCCGCTAATTCGCTGGATGTCTGCCGGCCTTCTGTATGGATGAACTCCATAACCTTCTCGGCCATTTCGAGGGCTTCGGTAGAGTTGTAGGGAATGTTTAATTGAAACAGCAGGTCTGCCCAACCCATAACACCTAAACCAATCTTGCGGTTTGAACGTGTTGCCTCGCCAATCTCCGGAAGCGGGTAGTTATTCGCCTCTATCACATTATCCAGAAAATGGACAGACCTGCGTACGGTCCTTCGTAAACGTTCCCAATCTATCTCGTATCGTATAAGGCTTTTCATGTTTGCCGAATCCACCACCGCCTTGACCATTTTAGCCAAATTAATGGAACCGAGGTTACAGCTCTCGTACGGCAAAAGAGGTTGTTCACCACAGGGATTTGTGCTTTCATAAAGTCCGATTTTTCGTACCGGATTTCCATCATTCATACGATCCAAAAATATTATTCCCGGTTCGCCGGTTGTCCAGGCCTGGTTAACGATTGTTTCGAAAACCTCCTGGGCATTGAGACGGACCGGCTTTCCGTCCTTGAAATATTGATCTCCGGTCCGTGGGTCAATCAGGGGATACTCCGTCCCCTCGCTCAACGCCCGCATGAAATCATCGGTAACACAAACGGAGATGTTAAAATTGGTGAGTTCGCTTAAATCCGCTTTACAGGAGATAAAATCCATAATATCGGGATGGTCCACGCGAAGAACACCCATATTAGCGCCCCGGCGGGTTCCGCCCTGTTTCACCGCTTCTGTGGCCGCGTTGATGACTTTCATGAAGCTGATAGGGCCTGATGCCACCCCGGAGGTGCTGGCGACCTTGGAATTCACCGGGCGCAGTCTGCTGAAGGAGAAACCGGTTCCGCCGCCGGACTTATGTATCAACGCCGCCGACTTGACCGATTCAAAAATCGATTCCATGGTGTCTTCTATGGGTATTACAAAGCACGCCGAAAGCTGTCCGAGGGGACGCCCGGCATTCATCAATGTTGGAGAATTAGGCATAAATTCCAGCGACGCCATCATATCATAAAATTGGTCGGCGATACGATGGATTTCCTGAGTATCCGCTCCATACTTCGCGTCCGGCGCCGCGATAACATTTGCGACCCTGCGGAACAATTGTTCCGGGCTTTCGGTAACATTACCCTCTTCATCCTTAATCAGGTAACGCCTTTCAAGCACTGTAATCGAATTCTGTGTTAGTTCTGGTTCCATTTTTACTCCCTGTTGGTTAACTCTCCTGTTGAATACTCATCCGCGATTCAAAATATATCCCTGTTCCCTGGGATTTTATTTTAAGGGTCCAATCTCAATTAACCACTCTCATTTTTTTATTCATTGAGCAACTTCTTCTGAAACTAAGTATGCCGAGCAACTCTCCTCGTCGATCTCGAAATCGGAATAAACCACCGGCGCTTCTTTTTTCATAATCTTTAATATTTCAATACAGATCTTCCTTATCTCCCAATGCGCCCGCGGGTGGCATCTCAATGTAAAAACATGCCTCAATTCCCTGAAATTCGCGGTTATCACGATTTCCGATTCGGTCCCGCCCGGAAGTATATAACGGGCATCTTCCGGAGGCACCCCGGCTGTCAGAAGTTTTTCGTAAAGGTTATAGCACTCTTCCTTAACCCTTTCGAATTCCTCGACCGCGCTTAACTGCGTCCCGTTTTCTCCAATTTTTATACCTTGAATGGTATCCGGGACTATACAGTTATATTCCTTGGTCTTTTTCCTGTCCGGTTTGTCCGCGTAACAGACATAACGCTGGGATTCCTGCGAGGGCGACACAAAACGATGCCTGACCAGCTCATGGGTAAACACCCGGCTTCCTCCTTTTATACGGAAGGTTGCCGCCGCGTGTTCAAGTACGGAATGGTGTCCTTTCCGTATCACCTTCCTGATCAACTCCCGCGCCGAATCAGGCGGTTGGTAACGGTGAAAGCTTAAATAACAGGTCCGGCAGGCCCTTTCGATCACATCTTCAGCGTTCGGCGTAATTGACATTAGTTCTACTTGCATTTCCGTCCTTTCATCCAAGTGGGGTAATATCATAACGGCAATGCTCATTTATGTCAAACTCAATCGTAATATTTTTCTAACAATTACCCAACATATTGTTTTTCAAGCGATTAATACCACAATATAATGTAGCACCATTTTTCACAATCATGAAATTACACCCCATTTTCCATAATTGCTTTTGTAACTTACTCTAATTTTGGAGCTTACAGTATAAATGCGGAATTATAATCACTATCGTAATATATACTAATAATTTACAATAATTTTGAGCCTAATTTTCCGCAATTTTTAGATTTCCGAACGGCTATGCGAAAAAACTTTCAAATCCACGTTCCTATATACGAAATAAAGGTAGATGGCCGCAAGCCGATATAAATAAAAAAGATAAAAATGGAGGCTTATATGCTTTGGTGGTGTGCTTTTTTGTTTGCATTGGGAATATTAGCATTCATGGATACCATTTTCAACTATGGTGAAATATTCCGCAGGATAAATTCCGTTATATTTATGCTCAGTTCCCTTGGATTATTAATGCGGGTCAGCATGAAATCCAAGATGCGCACTGTTGAGAGTTATATTGAAAAAATACAATATCTTGAAGCCGAAATCGCCCAATTGAAGAAAAATAAATCGGAATATACCCAGGAGATAAAATCCTGATACTCCAACTTTGTTAGAATTATCTTTAACTTTGATCCCCGGGATTTACCAGGCGTAAGTTTTCGCGGGCTTTATCCACAATCATCGACTCCGGGAAACGGTTTAATATATCCGAATAAATTTCCTGGGCCTTTTCATCTTTGTTAAGGTCCTTCCTGTAGATATCAGCCGCTTTCAACAAAACGAAGGGGACGAAATACGAGTCCGGAAACCTCTTCTCAAATTCTTCCGAGAGTTCTATCGCTCTCTTCGGTCTGCCGAGTTTTTCCTGAATGGTTATCTTGTTTAAATATGCCGCTTCCCTTATTGCGGGAGTGGAAACGCTGTCTATTACATGGCTTAATATGGAATCCGCCTGTTCAAATCGGCCGATATGAATCCTGTAATCGGCTTGTCCTAAAATCAAAACACCCGCGCTGTCGCCAAAAGCCTGATTAACAATATCTATCAATACAAGGCATTCATTGGCATAGTCACCGGAGGGGAAATCGAACATATATTTCTTTAATTCGTTGGTTGATTTACGGATATCGCCATCATAGAGGTAAGCTTTGGCGATTTTGAATTTAACTTCATCCTCCCCTGATTTTTCCCCGGCGAAGACTATAGCCTCGTAAATCGCCAGCGCGCTGTCGAAATCGGCGTTATACAATTGAATATCTCCCAGGCGGGTTTTCGCGCCATTAGCCTCAGGACTGTTAGGGAATTTTTGAATTACCATGTTGTAGTGCGTTTCCGCGTCGGTAAACTCGCCTTCGCGGAAGGAGACATCACCCAGCCGCATGTATGAGTTAATGACCGCGTTTCTATCCCTGCTCGATTCGATTATCATATTATAGATATCCCTTGCTTTATCCAAATCGCCCTTGCCTTCAAGGGCGCCGGCGGCTACAAATTGCCCCCTCCAGTAAATGACATCCGATGGTTCATATTTGCCGGTTATATATTCGGAGCCTTTCAGCGCCAGGTCGTATTGACGGTCCGCAAGACAATCGGTGAGGAAGCTTAAGAGCTGATGCCCTTGCTTTTCAGTAGCCTGGTCATACGCTATGAAATAATCAAGAGATTCATCAAAACGCCCGGCCTCCCTGCAGGCCTCGGAGAGTACCCTTAATTTCTCAGTATCATCGGGGTACTTTTTAGCAACCTTCTCTAATGCTTTCAATATATCTTCGGGTTCATCCGCGTTATCGAATAACACTTTGATCCTTGATATGGCAAAAGAGGTAAATCCCCGGTTGTTAATCGATTGCAACAGGTACTCCGATGCCGCCTCGCTGTATCTTCCCAGCGCTTCATATAATCCCGCGATCTCCCGGGAAAACTCGAATGGATCGCCAAGACGGTTTCGCCCTTCTTTATAGACATCTATCGCTTCCTGCATGATGCCGTTAGTCATATATTCGCGGGCAATATGTATGTATTTGGTTTTATCGTCGGGCAGTTTCTCCAGAGCATCGGTCAGCACCTCCCGGGCCTGATCATCATTATCGGTAAGGAAATAACTCTTTGCTTTTACCAGGTAGCCCTCGAGAGAATCCGGGAAATCATTATGGTATTCCTCCGCGAAATCTTTCAGCATATCATACTGCTTGGAATTTTTAAAAGCCTCGACTAAGAGGTCTACGGTACGCTTATGGTTTGTATGTTTGCGAACCTGGTAAACTTCGAGGAGGAATGAAATAGCTTCGTCGAAGCGGCCTTTGCGTATCAGATCATTCGCGTAACGAGTTTCGCTGTCATCGAAAACCGGGGCTTCCCATACAACCGCCTGGGGAAGTGCCGTTGCCGCCGTAGTTAATAGTATTATCAGGGAAATTAGAAATTTAGTCATTATTCCGCCGTTGATATCTTCGATGTTTGCGCTTCAATGTATGCCTTTATCATGTTGCGGTATTCCATGGGATAATTTTCATTCATAGCAGACTGCAACCGCTTGAGTTGTCCGTGTATCTTTGAACGGGTGTCGGCAAGTTCCGCGGGTCCGGAACGGGTGATGTCCTCACCGGTTTCCGCCTTGCGTTCCTTTTTGAATCCCTGGGTGCGCAATGATTTCTGCGCCTCGAGAAGCCGCGATAATATTTTTTCCTGTCGCTGGAGCGTATTGCGGTTTACCGCGTTTCTCTCGAAATCATCCACAACTTTTTTCATCTCTTCGCCAAGGTCCTCCAAACGTCCCATCTGCCCGGGTGATTGCCCGCCGCCTTCCTGAAGCAGTTCCCGCAGTCCCTGCCGTATGGCTTCCTGTTCGGCGGCCATACGGGAAAGCATATCGCTGTTGGAAACGCCGCGGCGCATCATCTGGGGAAGACCCTGCATATTCTGGTTGAGGCTCTGCTGTTGCTGGGTAAGCTCGGACAACGAAGTCCCCGAAGAACCGCTTTGGCAGTTGCTTCCTGAACTGGATGATGAGCCGCCCTGCTGTTGCTGGGCCATCATCAACAATTTAAATCCTACCCGGTTTAAATATTTCAGCGCGTCGGTCTGTTCTTTTACCGCGAACTTGCTCTTGCTCTCGAGTTTATCAATTGCCTGGTTCATATTGCCGGCGGCCGTGGCTAAATCGGTGCTTAACGATGGGTCCGTCCTCGCGTCCAGCTCGTAAAGCTCCTCCAGATCTTCTCTTACTTTCAATGTTTTCTGGGAAAGACGTTGTTGAGGAGATGATAAGAAACGTATTGTCGTATCGCGGGGAGCTATCATATCCAGAGTATCCATCAGGCCTTCCTGGCTCTGGGAAAGGTAAACAACATCGTTGAACGCCTTGCGTACTATGCGCAGTATCTCCATCTGGTTCTTACTGCGCATCTGCTGTTGCATCTGTTGCATTTTCATCTGCATACCTTTGAGCTTGTTACTGGCGCTTCGGGAATTTTTCTGGCAGGCGGACATATTCTGCTCCTGCATTTCCTCGGAAGCTTCCTCCATCTCTTCCTTCAATCCCGAATTTTTGGCCATCTCCATAAGTTCCTTAAGGTCTTCGGGGTCGAGTACCGGAGTTTCCTCGTTGTACTCCTTCATCTTCTCCAAGCCCTCGTTGAAGGATTCAAGCTCCTTTTTTACCTGTTCCTGCCTATCGGAAAGTTTATCCATATCAGTATTTTCGTCAGCGTTTTCCAGTTCTTCGCTGATGTCCTCCTGCTGTTCGGCCATTTTATCGGCAAGCTCTTTTAGCTGGTCAAACTTCTGCTCGGCGCGGAGACGTTTTAACATATCCAGAGTGCGCTCCAGCTTCTCCAGGTATTCCTCCTGCGAAAACTGGAAATTTTCCAGCGCCTTGTTAATCTGACGGGGATCGAGTTTTTGCATCGCTTCCCGGAGTTCCTCGATAACCTTCTGCAATTCCGGCGAGTTTATCTCGTTTATCAATTCCTCGATACGCTTGGATTTTTCGAGTATCTCCAGGGTGTTCATCTTGTTTTCTTCAGCGCTGTCGATATTCTTATTCACGTTCTCCTGGAGTTTATCCATGGCATCGGCTATCTGTTCCTGCTTCTGGATAGCTTCCTCGAGCCGCTTGCTCTTCTCCCAATCGGTCTTCTTAAGACGCATCATCTCCCGCCGGAGTTCCATTATCTCTTCTTTCTGCTTCTGCTGTTGCCGTACAATCTCCTCCAGGTCGATCACGTTTCTATCCTGTCTTTCGTCGAACTCTGCAAGTATCTGGTCGAGAGAAGGCAGGCGCACGCTGTACCTTTTGCTTTCGGCGGTTTTGAATCCGGAATAGCGGTCATTATCAGCAACGGTTACATAATAGGTAACTTCGTCCCCCGGTATTAATCCCAGGCCGCTGAGGTCCCAGTTAAATCCTACCGCCAGGGTACCTTCGCCATCGCTCTCGAATGGAATATCAGACTCGACCGGCTCGTATTGAATACCGGATGATTTCGCTTCGTAAGTAAGTTTCAACGAGGAGAACCCGAAATCATCTTTAGCCCGCACTACAATCGGAAGATTATCAGCTTCGGGCACCACCAGGTCCTCGCCGGGGCGAATAATACTCACTTCCGGGTAAGAATCGGCAGTGATGTAAACGCTGTATTTAATCGGCTCCGGGTTATGCAAACCCTCCGTATCGGTTATCTCTATATGGTAGCTGTCATCGGACTTCACCGTAAAAGAGAATGTTGCGGTATCGCCGCCGATTTCAAGCGGAAGCTCCCTTCCACCGGTGAAAACCGCCTTGCCGCTCTCTATCGGTTTACTGCTCCGCAGGATGAGTCTTGCTTTAGTCCCGGCCAACGCGATTATATTGCCGTTGTTTTCGTCGATAATGGCGGGCGGAAGCCCGGTGTATTTAGGGTAATAAAGCCTCTGTTTTAGATCTATAATCCTCGGCTTATTTATAACCTCCGCTTTATACAAACGGCTTTTTACTTTATCGGTACTGACATAGTATTCAAAAGAACGGTTAACCTTTTTCAGCTTTGTATAAAATAACGCTTCACCCGGTATCGAATCGACGCTTTCAGCTTCATCAGTAAGATTCATCGGCGCGGAATGATACTTTTCGCTTTGTTCATAACGCCAGAATATTTCGGCATTTTCCGGATTACTGAATCCGTTGCCGCCTTTCACAGCATCTCGGATTACGGCGCCGATAATAATATCATCGCCCTTCAGCATTTCCACGTCGCCCGGGACTGCTTCAAGCGCGTAAGGATCCGGCTTTTCAAATTTTACCCCGGGATTGGTGAAGTCTTTTAGAGCATAGAGTAATCCGGAGGGGTAAATAACGAATATTAACACCGAAACTGCTAATATCAACGAAGCATATTTCGCTCTCTCTATACCCGGTTTCTTGTCGATACATTTATTGAAATCAATGGATTTACATTTCTCCGATGATGATATTATCACCGAATTGATAAACTCTGTGGAATAACCCTCGGGATTTTCTTTAAGATTGCGTTTCAACTCCACCGCCGCCGACAGGTAGTCCTTTAAACCGGGATGGAAAACTTCGACCCTGCGGGCCAGCATTGAATAATTTATCCCTTTCAGATGAGGATAAATAACCATATATACAAGCGCCGCCAAAACTGCCATCGCAAGCAATCCTAAATAAGTAAATTTAACGGCAGGGGAGAGCTCAAACATGGTTGAAATCAGTACGGCAACTGCCGCCAACGCGGCTGCTACAGCGATTAAAAGATACAATCCTCCCGCCGACTGCAACAGGCGGGCCCTGAGATTCATTGTTTTGAACTTTGAATAAATATTTGAAGAATGTTCAGCCATAATTAATGCGTTAATGCGTAAATTATTATATTAGTTCCCATCTTTAGAGCCGCTTCACGTTTCTCCGGCGGGTCATTGTGAACCTGCTGGTCTTCCCAACCGTCGCCGATATCAGATTCGTATGCGTAAAACACTGCCATACGGCCATCTATGAACATACCGTAACCTCGAGGAGCTTTTTCGTCATGCTTGTGAATTTTGGGCAATCCGTTTGGAAAATCATAATAACAGTGAAAAATCTCGTGGTCGAAAGGCAGTTCAACCAGCTCCGATTCCGGCAATATCCTCTTCAATTCCCTTCTTAATGACTGGTCTAACCCATAGGAATCATTGGCGAACAGAAATCCGCCGGCATGAAAGTATCTGCGGAGTTTAGCGACCTGTTCATCGGTGAATTTAATGTTGCCATGACCGGTGAGAAATATAAACGGGTAGTTGAAAAGACGGTTATCCTCGGGAGCAAGTTTTGGTTCATCCTTTAATACGTTTATATTCGTGTGCTCTATCAAATAATCATGCATATTCGGAATTGCCGATGACCCCCAATACCAGTCGCCCCCGCCGCCGTATTTCAGCCTGGCGATGGTAAAAGTATCGCCGGCAGGCTCATCCTGGGCCACGGACGCTGAAAGATAAAACAGGGATAAAATTACAGTAATTATCAGCTTTTTAGCCATTGTCTTTTATACGTACACTCAGCGTATGCGTTCAAAGAATTAACAGGTTTTTCAGGACTCTTGTTCAGCGATATTCGCTAAAGGTCAGGATTTTTCGGCGGTATGGAACAGCCCTTGATTAATATACAAAATTTTCATCATTTTCCTATAAAAAAACCCGCCATGAGCGACGGGTTTTTCATTCAGATTATACCGTAAACCGCTTATGCGGTGCTGTTCTCATGTTCATCTTCCTGTTCTTCCAGCGAGGCATCGGATGCGTTTTCATCAGGAATGAACTTCAGGTTTTCATCATCCTTTTTATCCACGAGGATATTCTTGTTCTCAGAGAAAGTGCCCCTGAGGATTTCTTCAGCCAGCGGGTCCTCAAGGTATTTCTGGACCGCCCTGCGCAAAGGCCTTGCTCCAAATGCCGGGTCAAAACCCTTGTCGGCGAGGAATTCACGCCCTGCTTTGGTCAACCTCAGTTTATAACCCTTATCTTTAAGCCTTTCAGTTACTTCAGCAATAACTATGTTTTCAATCTGAAGTACGTCATCACGGTTCAACGGGCGGAAGATAATGGTTTCATCAATACGGTTCAGCAGTTCCGGATTAAATGTTTTCTTCAATTCGTCCTTGATGGTTTCTTTCATGCGCTCATAAGTGGTCGCTTCATCGCCCTTATGGAATCCAAGTGATTTCTGGGATTTGATCTGGCGGGCACCCATATTGGAGGTCATGATGATAACCGTATTACGGAAATCAACCTTTCTTCCAAAGCTGTCGGTTAACTGGCCTTCATCGAGTAACTGGAGGAGTATATTGAAGACTTCCGGATGCGCTTTTTCGATTTCATCGAGGAGCACAACCGAGTACGGTTTGCGGCGTACTTTCTCGGTAAGCTGTCCGCCTTCTTCGTAGCCGACATATCCCGGGGGAGCGCCAATAAGCCGTGAAACGGCGAATTTCTCCATGTACTCGGACATGTCAATACGCACCAGCGAATCCTCATCTTCAAACAGGAATCCAGCTAATTTCTTGGCCAACTCGGTTTTACCGACACCGGTGGGTCCCAGAAATATGAATGAGCCGATAGGCCTGCGGGGATCTTTTAATCCCGCGCGGGTACGACGTATTGCCTTGGTAATCGCTAATATCGCCGCGTCCTGCCCGATAACAACTTTGCCAAGCTCTTCCTCCATCCGCATAAGCTTTTGCGATTCCGCTTCTTCAAGACGGAAAACCGGAATACCGGTCATCTTGGAAACTACCTTGGCTATATGTTCTTCGGCAAGCTTGATTCTCTGCTTGCTCTTGTTATCTTCCCACTGCTTCTTTAGATTCTCAAGTTCATCCTTCTTGAACTTTAATTCGTCACGAAGCTGTGCCGCCCGTTCGAATTCCTGGTTCTTAACCGCCTGCTCCTTATCCTTCTGGATTTGAGTAATCGTTTCTTCCAAATCAGTAAAACTCTGCGGTTTTGTATATACCGTTAAATGGGCATGGGAACCAGCCTCATCGATAATATCTATAGCCTTATCCGGCTGGAATTTGCCCGATATATAACGGTCCGACAGGATTACCGCCGCCTCTATGGCATCATCGGAAATCTCTACTTTGTGATGGTCTTCATATTTTTCACGCAATCCCTGGAGGATCTTGATGGTGGCATCGGTTGTCGGCGGATCAACCATCACCGTCTGGAAACGCCTGTCCAACGCGCCATCTTTTTCGATATACTTGCGATACTCGTTGAGTGTGGTTGCGCCGATACACTGCAGTTCCCCCCGGGATAACGCCGGTTTGAATATATTGGAGGCATCGAGTGAGCCTTCGGCTCCGCCCGCGCCTACAATAGTATGAAGCTCATCTATGAAGATAATAACATCCTTGGAATTCATTATCTCGTTCATCACCGTCTTCAGCCGTTCCTCGAACTGGCCGCGATATTTAGTTCCGGCGACCAGAGAAGCCATATCGAGGGTAACCAGCCTGCGGTTCTCCAGGGTCTGGGGCACCTTGCCGGCGACTATACGCTGTGCCAATCCCTCCGCGATAGCGGTTTTGCCCACGCCCGGTTCGCCAATCAACACCGGGTTGTTCTTTTTGCGGCGGGAGAGGATCTGGGTAACGCGTTCAATTTCCAAATCCCTGCCGATGATCGGATCGAGAACGCTCTTTCGGGCCAGTTCGGTCAGGTCGCGCCCGAAATGATCGAGGGCCGGGGTTTTAGATTTCTTGCGTTTCTTTGAAAACGACGACGGTTTACCGGACTGGATATTGCGAAGTTCTTCGTAGGCTTCCTTGTAATCCAGCTCGTACATTGAAAGAACCTGCGCCGCTACTCCCTCTTCGTCTTTCAGCAACGCGAGCAGGATATGTTCGGTGTCGATATCCTTGGACTTTAAAGCCCTTGCTTCATTGCCCGAAACCTCAAGGGTCTTTTTCGCGCGAGCGGTTAAAGGCAGTTGGCCGAGGGTCATGGTGCCGCCGGACGGTTGGACAACATCCTCTATCGATTGCTTGAGTTCACCCAAGTCGATGCCAACATTCTGAAGTATCTCAACGGCATTCCCCTGTCCGACCTTAATCAGACCCAACAGGAGATGTTCGGTGCCGATATAATCATGTTTCAGCCTCGCCGCTTCATCTCTCGCGAACTCTATCGCCTTGCGGGCGTTTTCGGTGAACATCTCATTCATGGTCTTCTATCTCCTATTTAACTAATTCCCTGTTCTATTTATATACCGGAGAGTTTCTCCCGTACCAGATCGGCGCGGGCAATGTCACGTTCCTCTGAATCCATGTCTTTACCCACGAGTTTCTGCAGGTGCGCCGAGCGGGATAACAGCAGGAGTTCGTTTATCAACGGTAGTTCGATATTCTTTAAAACACCCATCCCGTATCCCAGCCTTACCGCCGAAAGCAAATTCATCACTTCCTCACTGCTCAGAACCCGCGCGTTTTTTAGTATTCCATACGCGCGCCATATCTTATCTTCTATCTGCATACGGGCATCGTTAAACAACCTTTCTCTCGCGGCGTTTTCGTATTCTATTATCTGGTCTGTTACCTGCTGTATACTATCTATGATATCCGCCTCGGTTCTGCCGAGAGTCGTCTGGTTCGAAACCTGGAAAAGGTTGCCGGAAACATCGGTACCTTCTCCATAAAAACCGCGCACCGCCAGCCCGAGTTTCGTTATCCGCGATATAACACTGTCTATATCACGGGTCAAAACCAGGCCCGGTAAGTGTATTAACACCGACGCCCTCAATCCAGTTCCAACATTGGTAGGACAGGAGGTCAGGTAACCGAAATCAGCGTCAAAATCAAACTCAAGCATCTTGGATAATGAATCATCCACCTTGTTAGCTAAATCAAATGACTCCTCGGCGGCAAGACCGGAGGTTATCGCCTGTATGCGCAGATGGTCTTCCTCGTTGACCATAATACAGATTCGTTCATCGGCTCCGATAAACAAACCCCTGCTGGGTAAATTCTGCATAAATTCCGGAGAGACAAGATGCCTTTCAACAAGGAAATTCCTGTTGAGCGAATCGATATCATCCATATAAACCAATCTGCCCCTGAGCAATTTCTTGTTCTCTTCATCCTCGATAGCGCGGGTCGCATATTCAAGGACTTTCTCACGGTCTTCACGGGGAGCGTGCGGCGGGTAACGTAAGCCGGAGATGTTACGGGCCATACGAACCCTCGATGACAGCACTATTTCCGCTTCACTGCCATCTCCCTGAAGCCATACTGTGGGATGTTTTATCATGTCTTCAAACATCTTTTCCCCTCCGATCTAACCATTGCATTCTTCGAAAATTTCTTTGAGTTTATCGCGGAGCCGGGCCGCTTCTTCAAAATTCTCTTCCTCGATAGCTTTTCTCAGCTCCTCCTTTAACTTTCTCTCTTTGCGGATCGGTTTCAATTCCTCGACAGTGGTCGACGGGGTTTTCCCGTGATGTTCGCTGGAACCGTGAACCTTCCTCAATAAATCTTTTAACTGGGTCCTAAAAGCGGTATAACAACTTCCGCATCCCAAACGCCCGCTCTTGGAAAAGTCTCCAAATGTGAATCCGCAATTGGGGCACTTCAATGCCTGCAGTTGAGTTCCGGTCTTATCCCCCCGCTCCCGGAGCATTCCAGTTAAGAACTCAGCAAGCGGAAAAGGTATCTTCTCGAAAGGATTATGAAATCCTCTCTTCTCAGCGCAACTCTTACACAGGTTTAAATCGACCTTTTCATTGTCGACTATCTGCGTCAGATGTATTGTCGCTTCGTTCTTATTGCAGTCCTGGCAAAGCATACGATTTACCTTCCACTTATTTAATTTTCGATAATCTTCCCGTCTATCAGTTTAAAACGGCGGGAACCCTCTAACAGTTCCTCGTTGTGAGTAGCTATCAAAAAGCTGGCCCGGTGTTCACGGTTCAATTTGGATAGTAACTCAACCAACTTTTCGCCGTTGGCTCTATCAAGATTGCCGGTCGGTTCATCGGCCAAAATCATCTTCGGCTCGTTTACCAATGCCCGCGCGACAGCAACCCGCTGAGCTTCTCCTCCGGAGATCTCGGCCGGTTTATGCCCCGAGCGATTCTCAAGACCGACTTCTTCGAGTAATTCTAACGCTTTTCTACGAGCTAAACCCCGTTCGGTTCCCAATATCAATGCCGGCATCATCACATTTTCCAATACCGTAAAATCCTCGAGAAGATGATGAAACTGAAAAACAAACCCTATATCTCTGTTTCTACGTTCCGCCATCGATTTATCGGCTAAGGATGTCAAATCTTCTTCCTCTAAGTAGACTTTTCCCGAATCAAGAGTCTCGATTCCGGCAAGTATATTTAAAAGAGTGCTTTTGCCGCTTCCAGAAGCCCCGGTCAGCACCGCTATCTCACCATGCCTTATCGTGAAGCTTACACCCTTCAATACCTCCAGTTTGGTATCTCCACTAACGAATGTCTTAATTATATATTCGGCAGAAAGAAGGCTGTTCTTCATTATTCTTACACTTTTAATGGCTTACAACTATACTACTGTTTATAACCCTATTGGCGCATAGTCAACCACTTATCTGAAAAATAATTAACCGTAACGAATTATCTGCGCGGGTGTGAGCGAAGCCGCCCGGCTGGCAGGATAGAGCGAGGCTACAAATGTTACCGCAAGGGCTACTAAGGTGATCGCGGCAATATCGCCGATATTGATCTCTACAGGGAGTTCGCTGATAAAATAGATCTCCGCCGGCAATGATATTATCGCGTATTCATCCTGGATTAAACATAATCCAACCCCCAGAATTAATCCTATTAAGATTCCTATCATGCTGACTATCAGCCCCTTAGCCAAAAAGATGGCTTTTATGGATGATTTGGTCGCCCCCATTGTTTGCAGTATGCCTATATCCTTACGTTTTTCAAGCACTACCATTATCAAATTGGAAATTATATTTATCCCCGCCACGGCTATAATCAGCGACAGCGCTATGAACATCGCCCATTTCTCCAATGTCATCCATGAAAAAAGGTTTTTATGGGTCCTGCTCCAATCGGAAGCGAAAAAACGGTAATCAAGTTTATCATTGACTTTTTCCGCTATCGATTTCGCCTTATAAATATTCTCCGTTTTCACGTCGATAAAACTAACCTTATCATCCATGGAAAACATCCACTGCGCCTCTTTAATATCTATATATACCAGCGATGCGTCATACTCGAACATACCGGTCTCGAATATCCCTTTTACGGTGTAAATATTCACCAGCGGCCGTGCCGTCAACGGGTCGAACTCATTGTCGCTCAACGAGAAAACCTTTAACCTGCTTCCGGTGGTAACCCCCAGGTTATCCGCAAGAGTAAAACCGATTACAATCCCCGGTTCTTCTTTGTCGCCGAAATCGAATTCACCCAGAATCATCTGGGATTTAACATCGCTGACCTCGCCGATTTTGTTTTTATCGACGCCTCTCAACATCACCCCGTCGGCGGAATAGCGTGATGAAACCGCCACTTTCCCTTGCACCACGGGCATCGATGCCACCACCCCGGGAACGCTGTTAATATTATCAAAAATCTCCTCGGTCGGTTTTATACCATCGCCTTCGTAAGCGGTTACAGTGATATGCGATGTAATCCCGATTATTTTCTCACGAATCCCCGACTCGAAACCGTTCATAACCGAAAGCACGATAACCAGCGCGGCCACACCAACTGCTATACCGGCGATGGAGATAAATGTTATAACCGAAATTATCCGGCTTTTCTCCCGGGACATCATGTAGCGCGAAGCTATGAAAAATTCGTATCTCATAAATTTGCTTTGATCCGATTTTACTCTCTTCCGGTAATCTCAATACAGGTCATTTCCTTGAAATAGCCAGAGGCTATCAAGAGCGGGAATTCACATCCTTCTTATCATTCCCGCCATTACGGGCGAACACGAACCAAAGATAAAACCTATCTTCATAAAAACCTTTACTCTTCCGGGTCTTCCCCGGAAACCTCCGGCCGCATCATCGGGAAAAATATCACATCGCGTATCGAATGCGAATTGGTCAACAACATCACCATACGGTCAAGCCCGAAACCAAGCCCCGCGGTGGGAGGCATGCCGTATTCCAGCGCGTGCAGAAAATCCTCATCAAGCGGGGGCGCTTCATCATCGCCCTTCTGCCGCAAGGTCTGCAATTCTTCGAATTTCTGTCTCTGCACCACCGGGTCATTAAGCTCCGAGAAAGCGTTGCCCAACTCTTCGCCGGCGATATAAATCTCGAAACGCTCGGAATAACCCGGCTTTTCGCGGTGCGGCCGCGCCAATGGCGAAATATCCGCGGGAAAATCGGTTATAAATGTCGGCTGGATCAAATCCGGTTGCACTTTCTCCCCGAAAACTTCCTCCACCACCTGCCCCCAGTTGCGCTTGTTCTCCACATCGACTCCGGCCTCTTTTGCCAGCTCCCGCGCTTTCTCGTAATCGGTTCCGGCGAAATCGACACCGGTCTTTTCCGCGATTGCGTCGAGCATGGGAATACGCTTATACGGCCCCTTCAGATTTATCTTCCCCTTTTCGTGCTCCACTTCGTAACTACCGTTCACCTTTTGGGCTATATTTTCCATCATCTTCTCGTAAAAATCCATCATATCCTTATAGTCCCAGTAGGCGCAGTAAAGTTCCACCATGGAGAATTCGGGGTTATGCGAACGGTCAAGCCCCTCGTTGCGGAAATCCTTGCAGAACTCGTAAACGCGCTCCATACCGCCCACAATCAACCGCTTGAGATAAAGCTCATCGGCAATACGCAGGTAAACATCCATATCCAGAGCGTTGAAATGGGTCAAAAAAGGGCGCGCGAACCCGCCGCCGTAAATCGGCTGAAGAATCGGGGTTTCCACCTCCACGAAACCGTGGCTGTCCAAAAACTCCCTGATGGCTTTGTATATCTCGGTCCTCTTGCGGAAAAGCTCCACCACCTCCTGGTTGGCGATCAGATCGAGGTAACGCTGGCGGTAACGGATTTCTTTGTCGGCCAGGCCATGCCATTTCTCCGGCAACGGATAGAGCGATTTGGCCAGCATGGTCAGCGATTCGGCATTGACCGTGATCTCCCCGGTCCTGGTTTTGAATACGGTACCTTCTATGCCTATAAAATCGCCGATATCGAAGAGCTGAAACAACTCGTACTGCTCATCGCCGACCACGTTTTTCTTTACGTATATCTGGATTTTCCCTTTCCGGTCGAGGATATGGGCGAACGCCGATTTGCCGTGGCCGCGGATGCTCAAAAGCCGGCCGGCGACTGAAACTTTCTCCTCCGATTCGCTCAAGCTCTCGAAATTGCCGATAATATCGGCGGAATGATGGGTTTGGTTGTATGAATAAGCAAAGGGTTCGATACCGTCTTCGCGCAGTTTATCCATTTTATCATAGCGATGCTGGATTATATCGGGACGCTGTTCGTTCACAACATTTCTCCTTGTAAAAAGCCGCGGGGCTTGTAAAAAGTTAGCCTGCAATATAGCACCGTATGGGCGTTTGTGTCAAGGATTGGGTTTATCCGCATTTGTTAATCACAATCTGGCCTTAATATCAGTTGAACTAATACATCCAAACATAGATCTTGAAACCCTGATATCATTGTAGAAATTTAGGTCGGGTTCCGAACGTAGTGAGAAACCCGACAATTATTTATTTCCGTGTCGGGTTTCTCTTTCCACTTCGTTTCACTACGCGCTTGCGTCCCCTCGCGTGACGCTTCCAATATTGTGCGCGGCAGGTAGGGACGCCTGCCGAGAATAAATTAGTCGAGTAGGTCAATGAATACAAAGCGGTTTATATGCCCCGATTCAGGCAACGCGAAATCTAATACATCTGGATGTTTCCCTCAGAAAAACCAGGCTCTGGATTCTTGACTATTAAGAAAGTCGCTACTCCCTCATTGCCCCCCGCAATGTTTTTGTGAACGCCTCCGGCGTTCATGTCGCCGGTAAACCGGGCGACCTGCCCAATATCTGTCATTCCCGCGAGATGGCC
>WJIJ01000041.1 GCA_014730345.1 Candidatus Zixiibacteriota bacterium
GATACCGTAGCCGCACAACAACCTGATTACCGCGATTTTCCAATCCCAGAGATAAGCCATTCCTGTTGACGCGAAAGTAACCGGGTTAACGATGGGGCCGGCGATAAGATAGGCTACCGCGGCGGAAAAGGGAACGCCTTTGAGAACCAGCCTGCGGGTAACCGGGATTATGGCGCATTCACAAACAGGGAAAACAACTCCTGCTCCCGCGGCAATGAAAGCGGCAAGGTACTTGTTTTTAGGTACGATGGAAGCAATCATGTCCCTGGAGACAAACTCTTCGATGATACCTCCAACGAGGGTACCTAACAGTATAAATGGAAATGCTTCGAGGACTATGCTTATAAACGTTACACTCAATGCCCCCGAGAATGAGTTTGACTCACCGAGGAATGCCGGAACGACTCCGGCGGTTATCAATGCAATCGTAAACCATTTTAAAGCGTTTCTCCCCTTCTCCCGTTTCTTTCGTAAAGTAAGTTTATTGACCGGAATAGAAACAGCCGTTTTTTTCTTTTGGGCACTGGTTTTTATACTGGTTTCTTCCATGTATTCTTTATCGGAAAACGGCAAAGATTTATCCAGTAGTTATAAAGAAGGCGCGGGAGACATCCCGCGCCCGAGGTTGGCTGTATTAGAGCTGGTTTAAGCGGATGTGCTAAAATTCAGCCAGTTCCTTTTCATCTTCTTCAAGAGGTATTATTTCATCTGAATTTTGCGAACCGAGGGCAGTATTTTGCTGGTGTTCCCTATCGCGATGTGAATCTTTTTTCCTGCGCATCTCTTCGAATTTCTTGTGAAGATTGGATTTGTGAGTCTGGTGCGCGCTCGAAGTCTGTTGGCGCGTTTTCTTGCTAACGTTTAAATTATTTACGGCGTTAGCGCCATTGACGATACGGGTCAGGTCGTTAACGATCTCCTGCATCTGGGCGGCTTGCGCGGAAAGCTCCTCGCTTGCGGACGCGGATTCTTCGGCGTTGGAAGCATTCTGCTGGGTAACCTGGTCGATCTGGGTTACAGCGGTGTTAACCTGGTTGATACCCTGCGCCTGCTCGTTGCTGGCGGCCGAGACTTCACCGACGAGGTCGGATACCTTGTTAATGCTGGTGGAGATTTCCGTGAGAATATTAGTGAATTCTTCGGTTACCCGGACACCATTATCGGCGTTGTTCTGGGATTCCTCGATTAGCGAGCTTGTGTTCTTGGCCGCTTCGGCGCTTCTCATGGCCAGGTTTCTGACTTCCTCGGCTACCACGGCAAAGCCTTTGCCGGCTTCTCCCGCGCGGGCGGCTTCAACCGCGGCGTTAAGCGCGAGCAGGTTGGTCTGGAACGCGATTTCATCAATAACCTTGATGATTTTCGCGGTTTCATCCGAAGACGCTTTTATCTGGTTGATGGCGTCGGACATCTGTTGCATCGCTTCCGAACCCTTTTGAGCGGCGGTCTGCGCCTGGTTCGAGAGAGAGTTCGCCTGGTTGGCATTGTCGGCGTTCTGCTTGGTCATTCCCGACATTTCCTCAAGGGCCGATGATGTTTCTTCTAATGATGACGCCTGCTCAGATGCTCCTTCGGCAAGGGACTGGCTCGCGGAAGCCACCTCGTTGGCCGCTGAGCCCACCTGTTCGGCTCCTTCGGTAAGGCTGTTGATGATTCTCCTCATGGATGTGATTATACCGCGGGCTATGGTAACAGCCAGGAATATACCGATAATACCGGCTATAATGCTGAATATTGATACGACCGTCTGGGTCCTGCTGGCGGCGTTTAACATGGCTTCGTCTGTCATAACATTTTCTTCGACGGTCTTGTTAATTTTTACCAGCAGTTCCTGGACCTTGCGCAGGTTCGGCTTGGTCTTCTGGGCATAGATTCTGTCAGCTTCGTGCATGCCATGAACCTGCTTTTCCTGCCATTCCAGCACTCCGTCAATTGCGTCGAGACACTCGTATGCTAAAACTTTGGTGTTGGCCATATAATATTTTTTGGCTTCTTCCCGCTGGTCATTTTCAATTAAATCCTGAATATGACGGGCGCTTTCATGAAGGTCTCTATGCGGCTTTTCCACTTCTGCCAGCGCCGCGGCGAAATCCGGGTGATGGCGCTTCAATTCGGCCACTTGCGGGGAATTCATCCACTTGCCCAGAGAACATTTTTTGGGGTCCATCTCGGCATCGAGTTTATGGATGGATTCATCGACGAAAGCATCCTTTACCCGATGAGCCCAGGCGAGGTGATCAGTTTTCTTTTCCCTCAAATAATTCCCCAATTCCAGATCCGCCTGCATGAAAACCTTATCGATTTCCTCCGCTGATTTGTGCAGGTTGTTGTGCGGTTCTTCAATCTGCTCCAGGTAATGAGCTATTTCCGGAACGAGATGTTCCGCTTCCTTCCTGGCATCGCTGTAATACCACTGTCCAAAAGCGCATTTGTGCGGGTCGGTCTGGACTTCAAGTTTAGTTACATTTTCATCGGTTAATAACGCGTTAACCTCGTTAGCCCAGTTCAGGTGGTCAACTTCCCTTTGGACCATGACTCCCCGGAGTTTATTTCCGTCGATTACTTCTTCGGCGTTTTTTACAATTCCGCCGATGCCCATAACCGACCAGATAGCTGTAGCGCCCAGGAGAACGAGGACGACCCCGAATCCCAGGGCGATCTTTTTGCCGATTCCCATGTTTTTAATCATTCAAAAAACCTCCTCCTTAGATAAATTAGATAGTGTTAGATTTAGCAGGCTTTGCTTGTTACTTGAATCAAAACTTATCCGTCATTAATTGATTTCGGTAGTGAGAGATTTAATATGATAATAAATAGGAGTAGATAAATAGGTATTAAGTGGGCATAGCATATACCCACTGTGATAATTTCGTGCCGAACCAATACCCAATTCCATTTGTTGTGATATATGTTGTTGTATTACATTTGCTTAAGGTGAGTGGCGAGATTGATTTTGCGGTTGATTATTCCCAGTTTCCTGCGTATTTGCTTGCGCTGTTGCTTAACCGTTTCAATGGAAATGTTTAACGCGCCGGCGATTTCCTTGGACGAGTATCCATTTTTAATAAAATTGCAAATTTCGGTTTCGCGGGGGGATAATTTATCGCATGTGGTCCGCAAATTGTTGATAAATGGAGAGGTTACTTCTTTCAATGAGTTTTCCAGGAGTTCGATAAATTGGTTATCGCCTCTATTGTTAACTTTGCAGTATGAATCAATCAGGGGCAGGATAATCTTCTCCATGTTGGTTTCGATATGCCCCTTTATCTGTCTTTTTTCGCTTTCGATCTGCCCGAGGACCTCCTTGAGGGCAATGTTCTTTTCATTTAAAATAGCTCGTTCGATTTCCAATTTTTTATTAAGCGCCTTCAGTTCGTACTCAGCCTTTTTTCTTTCGGTGATGTCCCGGGCGATAATTTTAATCAACCTGCGTTCTTCAAGGTTTAGAAAGGAGGCGCTCAATTCGACCGGGATATTACGTTCGAGGTCATGATTGTAGACATAGTCTTCATGGAATAACCGGCCTTCACCTTTAACTTTATCACACAGTTCCTCCTTGCCTTCCCGTCCCTCAGGATTAAGCTCGGTGTATTTAGAGCCAATTATTTTATCTATGGGTTTACCCACTAATATCGATGCCCTTTTATTTGAATCGATGATACGGGAACTATCAGCATCGACTATGAAGATGGCATCGTTGGCTTCCTCCAAAAGTTTCCGGTATTTATGTTGACTGCTCCGCAGGGCGTTTTCGATTTTCTTATGATGAGTTATATCCTGATAGGTTTTTATGACCCTCACTACTGCTCCGGAACCGTCCTGTATGGGAAACGCGTGTATTTCCACTACTCTTTCATCTTGCTGGCCGCGGTTGATGGTAATTTCCGAGGTTATAGGCTTACGTGATTTTTTTATCCTCTTGAGAACACAATTTGAGAAGGAATCACGGCATGGTTTGAATTCGGATTTGAGAGCATAGCACGGCTGATTTTCGATGAATCCGACCTTACGGGCGGCATTATTGGAAACCTCGACCACGAATTCTTCGGCATTTATCACGAAAAACGGAATCTTTAACGCTTTTAAGATATTATCCCTGAAACGTTCTTTTCTCCGGTTATTATCCTCAATGGTCTTCAGGTAGGTTTGGTTTACAATACGAACCAGTACAAACCCGGACCTCAGGGCTTTATAAATAACCGAAAACCACATTGGGCGTCCCTTGAAGCAGTATAATTTGTAGTTGAACCTTAGGCCATGGTTTGCATGATAAGCTTGAATCGGTTGGCCTTGTTTCACCGGTTCGAGGATTTTTTCATAAAAACGCGGATATTCAGTTCTTTCTTTGAATATCCTAATATATCTATCGGCGTATTTATTCCTGTATATTTCATTTCCCGATTCATCGGCGATAACAATGCCTTCATCCAATGAATCGATTATTTCCCGCGTCTCTTCCGAAAAAATATCAGCATTCGTTAATACTTCAGTTTCCAAAGCCATGTAAAAAGTTCTCTTATGAGATGTTTTGTGTAAACATTCCCCCCCGGGTAAAGAGTCATTATACTTATCGGCTATTTCCTGTCTCTATAAAGGGTTTTTGTCCCCATAAAAACAAACCCGGCGGTAAAGCCGGGTTTGCTTTCGGTGTCGAACTGAGGATGTGTTATCAAGATTTAATCGAGGTATTCAATAGAGCTTTGCAGGAGGTCTTTTATGTAGTTAAAGTTGTGAATACCATGGGAACGGTCTTCATGAACCAGCAGGAAATTGAACAATGCTCCCGCGGTTTCCTCGTTGGCAATGGTCTGGGAGACGGGATGGTCTGTGGAGTCGAGCACTCCGGCGCTTAATAACAATGTGCGCAATGAATCAGTCAACCCGAGAATCTCGGTCTGGTAGCCTTCAACATTTCCATCATGGTCGTAATCGGCATCAGCGGTAAAATCATAGCTGTCCGCGCTGGCATGGCATTCCTCGCAAAGAGCCGAAAGGTCGCTTCCGGATTCGGAATCGTACATGTTGAAGCTGTGTCCGCCGATTTTATAACCGTCGTGCGCCTGCGGCTGGCCCATGTGGCATCCCGCGCAGGCATCGCGAACGACCGAGGCATGCGTGGAAGTCGTGTAAGTATAACCATCGAATTCATAACCGTTGGAAGCGGTCAAAAGGTCGCCCTGGGGTCCATGATGGGGTCCCCAGTAAGTGGAAACTTCGATGTTGTCGGTTATGTTATCGACGGAGTAACGGCTGTGGTGGCAGTTGGCGCAAAGGTTGCCGTTGCCGTGATCGAAGGTGTCTCCGTTTTCCAGCGTGTATGCCGCCGTTGTCCTCAGGCTAAGGTTGCCATTGGTATGGGGCGCATGACAGGTGAAACAGTGGATAGCGCTTACATTTGAATATGGTGGGTCCACTTCGCTGGTTTCGAGATAATCAATGAAACCCTGATGGTCATGGCATTTCGTGCAATCGGTGCCGCCCCTGTTGGTGTAATCCACATTGTTGCCGGAGGCATGAACCGAATTCTGCCATTCGCCTTTAGCCGCCAGCAGGAGGCCATCATCCCCGTGGCAGGTAAAGCAACTTGTAAAAGCGAGGTCATCTCCGGCGTCTTCGTTGACGATTTTGCGCTCACAGCCGGCAAACATCAGCAATGATAGGGAAAAAAACAATAGTGCGATTAAGCCCAGTTTCTTCATAACTCAGCTCCTTTAAAATGAAAACTCATTGAGTATATTAATTTCTACTATGTTGGCGGTGTAATATTTATCCCGGAAAAGGAAATCATCGAAATTGTGAACGTTGTAGACGGCTTCCATGTTGAAGTTCCGGTAAAAGTTCCAAATTAACGAGAATCGCAGGCGGATGCTTTCGACATCGAGGTCCCGCTTGCTCCGGTAATAGACTATTCCTGCCCCGGGGGTAATATCATGGTACTCATTCAGGTACAAATCGCCGTATATCAAATGATCTATAAATTCAAACCGGTCATCGATATTCTGGTAGTCCCCTTTTGAGTATGTGTATCCCGCGTTAATCCAGCCATAAGATAGCGCTTTAGCTGTGGCATCCAAGCCGATGCTGTAGTAATCCGCTTCGGTATCCAGTTGCTCATTCTCGCGGAGGCTGTGTGAATATTGCAGGGACAGGCTTGTCTCCTCGTTATGACGATACTTCGCGGACAACCTGTATTTGTTGCGCTGTTCGTCGCCAATAAGGCGGGAGCCTTCTTTAACCTCATCGTCGGAAATACCGATATCGGCCCGAAGTTTGAACTTGCCAGATGGCGCGAACCAGCCGGAAATGTAACCGCCTTTTCCCGTAACTTCATCTTCATAATCGTCGTTTATCAAATGGCGGTATCCGACCGTAACCGCGCCCTTCGATTTCCAATAGTGGGATAAGTAGACCGCGTGGGTGATATTATCGGTGGCTACATAATCACTGTCGGAACTCGCCCGGTTAAACAAGAAACTGTATTTCAGGATGAAATGCCGCGGAAGGTATAACGAGCCCTCGCCCCAGCCGGTGTTTGAGCTTATTTTAAAGCCGGTGGAATCGTACTCGGTTTCGAAATGGCGGAATCCTCCTGATAAGACGATCCATTCATATCGGGGCACAGGCAACAGCGCGTTCGTTTTAATACGGTATCTTGATTGATTCCGCTCCGGGGAGGCGTCATCCTCGTACTCAGCGGTTTCGTATTTCACCTGCACCATTCGGCTTTTATGTTTAATTCTGAGCCCGGCGTTATAGGATGTCTGTCGGTAGTCGAATCTTCTGGCCGGAAGCTCAAACCCGGTATCAAAAAGATTGGCGACCGAGCCGTTCATATCGGTTAAGTTTCCGCCTCCGAATATCTTTATATACTTGTGCGGTTGAATCCATGCCGAAGCCCCGAAATGATTTCTCTCGGTGTTATGCTCATTGTCGAAATCATAGATGCGGCGGTATTTATTATGGCTCAAATTGATACCGAACACCCTGGACTTTTCCAGACCGATATTGCCCCTTCGGTTCTCGAGGGTAATGTTGTTTAAATCAGCGGAGAAACGGAGGCCGTTATCGAAGTTGTAGCGGAAATCCTCAAGCGAAAGGTTTACACCCTGGTATTCATTGAATGTCGGGAAGTTAACCGACCGGTTGCCATCTTCTTCGAGGTAAGTATATCCAAGCTTGATAGTCCCGCCGCCATCGCCGGCATAGCTGATGGAGCATGCCGCTAAAATTGTTATCGCAAGAGGTATTATCAGTTTTCTCATTAAATCCTCCTTAATTCACTATATGACAGCCGGACTGGTAACAATTGGGAAACAGCCTTGTGCCCAGGTCGGGATCGAGGAAGTATTTATTATCATAGGAACCATGAATTTCCGAATGGCAATCCACGCATGCCAGCTTGGTACCCAACGCGCTATGGTTGGTGCGGTGCCCCGAAGGGATAGCATGGCATTGGAGGCATACGCTGTTTCCATTTTGCTTTAAAAGCCTGTCGTTGGCTGAACCGTGGGGTTTATGGCATTCCATGCAACTCCCGCCCTCGACAAGATGATTATAAACAACCGGGTGCTCATAAATGAATGGGCCTGATTTTTCGTCGTGGCAATCCTGGCATTTCCAGTTAAGCCCGCGAACACCCATATCGTTCTCAATACCCGATAGCCCATGGCAGTCGGTGCACTTAACAGACCTCGAATGCAATGGATGAACCGAGCGCAGTTGAAATTGGGCGCGGACGAGTTGATGGCAGTCTGTACAAAACTCATGGTTTTTACTTAAAAGGAGTTTATTGTCGCGGTTGTTATGAATCTTATGGCATGAAGAGCAATTAAGGCTATGTGTATTATGAGCGTCATTGGTTAGCATGGCGGACTGATGGGAATTGACATGGCATGATGAGCAAATCTTACCCTGGGTCTCCATGTTTGCTTCGGGTCCGGCGGTTATGTTTTCTTTTGACGGCTCGTTGAGATGCTCCTGCCATCCATCATGGCAGTCAACGCACGATAATGCCGATGATTCCGATACATTGAGGATCTGGTGAGAAGAACCTTTCAGCCCGGTGATATAACCATCATGGCAATCAAGGCAGGTAGAACTTGCATCCTTTCTGTCCCATTCCTGCGCGCTGGATAAGGAGAAGGTAAGGAGAAGCAGGAATGTGAAAAATTTAACTAAGCGATTCGAACAAAAATGGTAATAGTGATTCATACTAATACCTTATTTTAAATATTATGTATTTACGAAACCGACGGGCCTTCATCAACACACAGCGACAGATGCGAGATTAGTCTGGGATAATTAATGGGATAATAGAAGCCTGACATCTTAGCATAACACGAATGGAATAATAAGAAAACCTATTTTGTATGTCAACTTTTATTTGAAAATAATATCAAATATTGTTTAGGGGTATAAGAGATTGATGTACCGCGGCTTAACTTTAATGGCCTGTCAGGTGACCTATAATAATTAACCCGAGGAGGAACAGTCCTACTAAAAGAGCTGCCGTTCCCCAGAGATAACTCAAGAAGGCCATAAAGATGTTCTGGGATTTCACTTTGATATTATCGAGTTTACCTTCCCGTTTGAGTCTCTCGTATTGTTCGGGTCTTTCCTCCTCGAATTCCTTCTCGGATATTCTCCCGGAGTAGATAGAGACATCCATGGGGAATTTCTCAATACGCAGGTGGGTATTGAAAAAGTGGATCATGAAAATAAATGCTGTAGCCAGCAGGGCTTCTTCTTTGTGGATAGTATCGGCGAGGGTAATAACGCCGCCGCCAAGCAGTGAGCCGAAGAATTCATCGAACCAGCGCAGAAGGCCCGACAGCCCGATTACGAAAACGCCCCAGAATACGGCGAAATAATCGAATTTTTCCCAGTAGGTCCAACGGTCGAAACGAGGCATTTCACCTTTTCCAAAGAACCATTTGACGTGCTGGATAAAGTCGGTAAAATCCTTTTTGCGGAACATCATCGTGTCGGGTCCGGTAAGCATCGATTTAATGCCATTCTTGCGTAGTTTGAATGCCAGATAAATAAGATGCAGGAGAAAATATATACCGGTGATGACCGCTCCGACATAGTGCAGGTATTTCGCAGTCTGCAATGAAATTATATGTTCGAACATCCACTTGGCGAGGTCGGTATGGGCGTATGACTGGGGTAAACCGGTAAAAGCGAGGAGCAGGAAGGAAACATTGACCAGCACATGCAGGAACCTGTTGAAACCGTTAAAGCGCCGGTAATAAACCACCTTTTCCCTCTTGAACCGTCCCCGGAATCCGCGCTGGAACCAGAGGATAGTATGGAATCCGAATACTCCCAGCACACCAATTAACAGGGCGGTCATGGCCGCGGCCACCAGGTTATTGAAGCTTCTCCAGCCGCCTGATTTGTCCTGGGGAATAGGGCGTTCAGTTTCTTTGATACTTTCGCCGGCGGCGAGCGGTTCGCCCGGTTCGGCTTTTGGTACCGCTTCATATTCTTCCGGTGAGGCTTTCTTCGGGTGAACGAGATAACTTACGAATCTATCATTTGCCCGCGGATGGCATTGTTTGCATGTTTCGACGATATGGGCGCGGTTAACCGACGATTCGGGGTCTTCTGGCGGAAGCACGCTGTGCGAACCGTGGCAGTTAGTGCAGACCGCAAATTTAACTTCCTGGGTGCCGGTTTCAAAAATTTTGCCGTGATAAGTATCTTTATATCCTTCAACCACATAAGGGTTGATGCGAAAACCGAGCATCATTTCCCGGTTGCTGTGGCAGGACGCGCATAAATCTATAATTCCTTCAGCCGTAAACTGCTCGGATGTTTTCAGGATATTTGCTTCACCGTGGCAGTCGGTGCAGTAAGGCGCTTCTTCGAATCCTTCCGCGCGCGCTTTCCAGTGGATGGAGTTTTTATAGGCGCGGTTAACTTCACCATGGCAGTTAACGCAATCAACCTTGCTGGCGGCAGTGCGTACCGAATCCTCTCCATGCAATTTATAATGATATATGTGGCACTGGGTACAGTTGGCCTGTTCGCCGCTTTTGGGATCGATGAGCATGGTTTGGCCGTGCGCGAGATGCTCTTTGGCGTGGCGCTCTTCGGAATGGCAGATACTGCACTGGTTAAAAATACCGCCCTCTTTGAAAATGCGGTTGTTGATAGAAGCCATGTCCGTTTGATGACCGGTATGGCAGGCCGCGCAGGAACGGGCATTGGGTTCGGTTCCCGGCTGAACATGCATACTCTCCTTATGGCCCGGATGACAGCCATTACAGACATCGGCGATATTCAAATCATTTACCTTGGAATTTGGATTCGATGGGTGCCTGATGGCATGAGTTTCGTGGCAACTGGTGCATACCGGCGCGTCGAGGTTGCCTGCCTCGAATTCGTGGTAGTGTCTTGAATGAATGTATGTCTCTATATCCCTTTGATGGCACCTGGCGCAGATGTCCACGATTTCCTGACGGTATTCTTTGGTGGACATGACCTGTTTTTTCGATTTGAAATGGGGGTCATGGCATGTGGTGCAGATAGGATACTGCCTCGGGTCTTCTTTGTATTTCTGAAAGTGATAGCTCTGTTTGTAATCTTCGGCCTGTTTATGATGGCACCTGTCGCAGACGATTTCCATGCTCATTCGTTTCTGCGTGTCATGTCCGCCATGACAGCTTACGCAATCAGGAATATCCTCGTGCCCCCGCTTTTCGAGCATTCCATAGAAAAATTCCATGTAAACCATCGAAGTGCGCGGATGGCAATGATTGCATTGGACTCCCTGGTAGTCGGCGTAATGGGGAATATCCTCGAAATCGGCCTCCGGCTGGGCATGGCAGTCAACACATGAAAATCCCCCATGTACTGAATTATTCAAAACCTTCTCGTTTACATAAACAGTGTCTCCAGACTCGGCAACCATTTCCGGGTCGCTGTGGCACATCTGGCAGTATTCATTCTCGAAATCAGGGGGGTCGTCCATTTGACCAAACGCGGGAATAGTCAGGATGAGGAATAAGAAGAAACAAAACGCTGACGTCGAATATTTGCTCGAGAATCGAGAATGATACTTAAAACGCACTTTTACTCCTTGCCGTCATTTTCCTTCAACACCGGATCCTCGGGATGTTCATGTTTGTAAACATCGAGGGGCATCTTCCCTGTATACCACGAGGGATTCATGGGGTAGACATCCGGGTTGAAAATAGTTGAATACATGTGCCAGATTAATATGGCCAGTGTTGCCAGCCATGCTTCATAATAGTGGATAACCAGCATAACATCAAGAAAACCTTTCGGGAACCATTGCACCGCGAGGTTATCGAACCAGAGGAAGAAACCGGTTATAGCCATAACAGCCGTTCCCCAGACCAATGCCCAGTATTCCGCTTTTTCGATGTAGCTGAACCTGCCGAAACGGGGCGGCTGGGATTTATTGCCGATATTGTACCGGAGCATCTGCCATAGCTGTTCGAAGTCGCGCTTGTTGGGGAATATATCCTTTATGAACTGCTTGCCCCGCGCGGTAAAAAGGAATAAGACATGCCATATCGAGCCGAGGACAAGAATCACCGCCGCAACTCGGTGCAGGATACCGCGCAGAGGGAACCCTCCTTCCCAACCGAACAGGAGCTTGACCCAGAAAGCATCCGAGAACCTCAGTGAAAATCCGGTGATAACCAGGACGATAAAGGAAATCATCAGGACAGTATGCTGGCCGACTTCGCCTGGCGTCATTCTTCTGACCTGCTGTTTCTGGCTTACGCGTTTGATCTTCTTGCGCAAATCGATCAGCCAATGGATTACCATCGAACCGATAATAACAAAAATTATGACAATATAGATGTCCTGTATGATCCCGGCCAAAGGAGTGCTGGAAATTCCCGGGGTGCCGTGAATGGGCGTATTGGCCAGGGCTTTGGTTATTCCCGGATGACAATCTCCGCAGGTCTCCTGCAGGTTGCTCGGATGAATGGAAGATGTTGAATCGGTATGGGGCAATATACGGTGCGCTCCGTGACATGAGGCGCAATTTGCTACCGTAAGGTCGCCCGCTTTACTTTTTAATCCATGATAACTATCGACATAGGTGCGCAACCTGCCTGTGGGTACGCCATATTTTTCATTCAATCTCGCCGATTCATGGCATGGCGCGCAGGTAGCTTCGGCCAGCCTTGTGGGGCTTACCGGAGAACGGGGGTCGCTCGGCGATATAATGCCGTGTTCGCCGTGGCAATCGGTGCAAACCGGCGAATCAACTTCTCCGCGGGCGGCTAATTTACCATGGATCCCTTCCCAGTAATCCTGCATAATCGCCCGGTGACATTTCCCGCAGGTATTGGGGATATTAAAATGATTGATGGGAGATTCCGGATGACCCGGACCCAGGATACGGTGAGCGGTTCCTCCCGCCGAATGACAGTCGTTACAGGTTGCCGCCAGGTGGACTCCGCCAAGTGTCGCCTGTCCGTGAACACTGCTCTTATAAACTTCAACGGCTTTTTCGAACAGAATTTCATGCTTTTTTACCAGGTCGAGGTCTTCATGACAGCGCCCGCACGTTTCCGGAAGGTTCTGCGGATTGACCCATGATTTGTTATGGCTTGGCGGCAGAATATAATGATGACCGTGGCAGTCCGAACAACACGGCAAATCCTCGCACTCATCCAGGCGGAACCGCCCATGCCACTGGTATGTTTCCAATTCTCCCTCGTGACACCCGAAGCAAACTACATCGGGCAGATCCTCGGCGTGAGGAAGTTCTTTAATCGAGATATGGCAGGCAACGCAATCCATACCCTCGTGAGAAGTTAGAGCCAGAAGGCTGTCATACGGCAACGCGGGTTCTACCTCGCCATAAGCTTCGTCATGGCATTCAAGGCATTCCGCATTTTCCTGTGCCACTGCCAAACCGCCCATGAAGATAAGTGATAATATCAACAGGGCGAAAGCGATGTTTTTATTAAGAAGCATTTTATCTGTTCCTTGAATTTATCAATTTAATAATGCGATTAAGATACGTGTAATTCAAAAAATCTATTTGTATTATCATCTAAAAGTTATACAACCTTTAATTAACATTTAAGAAATCCCATACTTTAGTTTATATATCAAAATTTAAAAGGGCGCCTTTTCGGCGCCCCGTATGATAATTAACGTAATCCAAATGTTAGTCCCGCGCGGAACATCAGCAATGAACCCGATTCATCTCCATAAACATAACCGTTGTCATCGGCGAAATCGATGTACATTATCTGCCCGGTAAAGGTTGTTTCCTCCCCGATTTGATAATCTCCGGTTATAGACAGGTCTATCCTGCTGTAAGCGAGGTCAGAGTATAAATGAACACTGCTGTAATCGTAGTCGCCGGACTCTATCTCTTCCAGCACTTCGTCGGAAACCTCCGGCATCAATACCGGATCGAAACTCGCTTCGGTGTCTACGTAGTCGCCGCTTAATGTTAACGCGAGCTTGTTTATTCCCAGGAATGTAATCCCCGCGGAGAGCGTGGTAGCTTTTGTATTGTACTCCGTAGTGGTCCAAACTGACCCATAGTGCATTGTGCCTCCACCTGAGGCATTAAACATGTGAGCCGCTCAGCCATCGAACAGAGCCACCGCGAATGGACCGTTAACCTGTTCATCCAGATAGGTTACCGCGCTGTAGAAACTCCACTTCGGGCTGGGAATAAATGACGCCGTCAAACTCGGTTGCATGGCGGTGCGTTCAAAGTCAAAAGTGTCCAGGTCGTCGTTCTTGTCCTGGGTATACTTCAAACCGCCAACCAATGCCGAGTTGCGTGATGGAGAGAACTTCAGCGAGAAGTCGGTCTGGATAGACGACGTGGGCAGGTTGGTTACATCGCCGTATCGATACGCGTTCCGCTGGAAGTAGTAAACAAGGCTGTTGCCCGGCAGAGGACTTTCAACACCGTTCATCTCGTGTTCCAGCAAAGCATCGAGATTGGTAAATGGATTGTCGATAGTCTCGTAGCGAACCTTTATCCTCGTTGATAACTTGGATGAGAACCGGTAGCGGATTTTCGCCTGTCCGAACAGCGTTGTGGTTTCATACTCGTTCTGGTATCCGAGGTAATCATCACGCTTTTCGGTCTCATAACCAAAGGTGCCGACGAGACGAAGTTTTCTGGAAGGACGGTAATTCAACTCACCGTAACCATTGAATATATCGCGGGTCAAACTGGAATAGCGGGTGTAGTCGAAATCCTGCCCGCCCCCGGGGCGTCCCTGGCGCCATGGTGAAAAATCAATCGGATAGGCATCATTCTCAATCCTGCTTAAACTCGCCTTCCCGGTGAAGAATAAACGCGAACTGAGTGCCGATATCAACTTGACCCCGCCGCCGTTGGCGGTAGCCTCGATGCCCACACCCTCGTTTTTGGCCGTGGACTGGGTGTAGCTTCCCAGCAACCGTCCCAATGGAGTGTTGGCTTCCGCTTTGACCGTGTGAGATATCTTCTCGGTGTCGTTGAGTTTCTTAACCTCGGCATACTGGTTGTCGAATTCAACTCGTGAACCGAACTCTTCAATATTGCCGCCGTTCACCGGGTGTTGCGCTTTGTCATAGAAGAACAACGGTGTTTCGCTCCGGCTTTCGAAGATGCGATAACCGAGTTCGTAGCCGAGGCGGACCGGACCGGCGTCGCCTTCCACGCCGCCCTTGAATGAATGGATATACTCATCCATCCTGCGCGCTTTAGAACGTATATGGCATGACGAGCAGTGGGTGGTCGCCATCACCTGTTCCTCGCCTTTTTCAATGATGCTCTTGTGCGCGGCATACAGCCGGATATTGGCTGAGCCGGGGACATTGAAATCCACGCCGCCGCCGATCTCATGCCGGGTGAACCCGTAATGGGCGCCGGGGTTGAATTCTTCGTTGAATATCATCTTTCCGCCGGGAGCCGTACCTTCGCGGTTGGTAGACTCTCGGGCGACCAGGTTTTGCATAAGGTCCTGCCCGGTCTGATGATATATTGAACGATAGAAAAGATTCGCGGACCACAGGTTGCCGTTTCTTCCTTCGGCTTTTATGTTCATCCGCTTTTTATCGAAGTAAAAGGCATCCACTTTGAGCAATTTGTCGTCGCGGGCGCCCTTGTATTTGATCCCAAATTCGGGAATCGCTTCTTCCTCCGAGCGAAAATATTCGCCGGCCTTCTGGTAGTAGTCCTGGACTTCGTTGTAGTGAAGCCCCATGTAGAGACCCCACTCGTATTCCACCAGGTCGGCATCGGCGTAACCGTATGAGTTAAACACGGCCAGAAGAGCGATTAACGATAGACATGCGATACGTATCATTTTTGTCATAACCGCCTCCTTACCTTGTTAAACCCTGGCCAAGGCTGGTTATACCCTGCGAAGGCAGGTCGGAACCATGCACCTGGCTGTGACATTGTGTACATTTAGTCAGCATCGCCTTTTTAAAAGCATCCTTGGTCGATGTACCGCCCAGTCCCGGATAGAGCGGGGCGGAAAAGTCCGAATCGAGACCGGTAATCGCCGTATGGAAATGCATTGGATGGCAGGAGAGACACACGAAAGGCTCCGCCTGCTTTAAAAGGTTGTTGGCAACCGAACCATGAGGGTTATGACATATCTTGCAATCTTCGTTCACCGGCTCATGCTCGAAGATGAATGGCCCCTGCTTTTCGGTATGGCACCCGAGACACTCCTCACGGTCATCGATACCCACGAACTGCGCCTGCTTTTTCCCGTGGACGGAATGACAGTCGGAGCATTCAAGAAATCCCTCGCGCACGGGATGGTGCGAAGGCATACGGAACTGCGCCATGGTTTCCAGGTGGCATTCGAAACAGAGCGCTTCGCCCGTTTTCTTAACCAGCATGGGCTCATCTGAATGAGCGACATGGCAATCGGAACAACCGCCATCGGTCATGGGATGATGGTCATCGCCAAAACCCGC